>NZ_KV804358.1:0-496 GCF_001811315.1 Bacteroides sp. HMSC067B03
GGAAACTAAAGTTTCAAACCATCTGGAACTGGAATTTCAAGCGGCAAGAAACCTCAGGAAACAACCGGAGACGGGAGCAGAGGACCGCATGAGTGGATAAGGAGGAACGCATGATTGAAGTGAAATGACCGTACGAGTGGAGTAAAAGTACCGCACGATTCAACCAACCCGACCATAACAATGTCCCGATTAACCTGTTCTCTTAGGAAGAACAGTAGTATGGACATAAGCGAAAAAAGCATTTATCACACAATAATAGAGGAAGTATCAGATCTTAATACCTGATATATCAATTATTAACAGATGAAACGTCAATTATTAATAGTTGACAGATAGGAGGTTAACATACTGAATACGAAACTATAACATCAAGAAAAATGTGTATTAAAGCATGAATATAGAGTGAGAGCAAATGCCTGCTACCACACTTGCTACCACAGCTGCTATCACAGCTGTAACAACGATGAATAAGACGATACAAGCAAAAAGTGAGAGC
>NZ_KV804359.1:0-223 GCF_001811315.1 Bacteroides sp. HMSC067B03
ACCCATTTCTGAATATTCCCCTGTTTAATCAATCAATAAACCACTTATATTTAGTGTCTCCATGCAAAGCGGCATTTATTCCCGTTGCTATTTCGGTTGCATTTACCGCTCTATCCAAGAATGAATCTATATAACTGCTCTTATTTGCTCCTGTCAATAGATTATACAATTTCCACATACTAATATCATTCCCCAAGCTCCCAAAGTTCTTATCATTGATATA
>NZ_KV804360.1:0-137264 GCF_001811315.1 Bacteroides sp. HMSC067B03
AGGTTGTGCCAGCGTTTTGACACAACCTCTTTCTTATCACAAGATACTTCTTACTTCACTACGCTATTCGTCGCAGGGTCCGGGAAAATCACCGTCGGTTTAAACGACTTCGCTTCCTCAAAATCCATCAGCGCATACGACATGATAATCACAATATCATCCGGTTGCACCTTACGGGCGGCAGCACCATTCAGACAAATCTTGCCTGAACCGCGTTCACCTTTGATAATGTAGGTTTCAAAGCGTTCACCATTGTTATTATCAGCGATATACACTTTTTCTCCCGGAATCATGTTGGCAGCATCCAGCAGGTCTTCATCAATCGTGATACTACCCATGTAGTTCAGATTTGCCTCTGTAACACGTGCACAATGAATTTTCGACTTCAACACTTCAATCATCATAAGGTTTCGTCTTTTAAAATTTAGATTTCTTTATATTTTATATTATCAATCAGTCTGACCTCTCCGCAGAACACTGTGATACAGCCTACTACATACTGAGCATCCTCCCAACTGTTTACCTTTTGCAGCGTGTTTCCGTCAACGATTTCAAAATACTCCAAACGCAATCCCGGAGCAGCCTCTATCGCTTCTTCTACCATCTTCTGCGTCTCACTCACTGTGTGAGAGGTTGCAAAGGTACGACTTTTAAATAATGTCCGAGAAATATTTAAAGCATTTTCACGTTCTTGTGCCGATAAACGTTTATTCCGGCTACTCAAAGCCAGTCCGTCTTCTTCACGAACAATAGGGCAACCTACTATTTCCAGTTTATAATTCATCTGGCGAACCATCTCCCGGATAATTGCCAGTTGCTGAAAATCTTTCTCTCCGAAATAGGCACGATCCGGCTGTATTGCATCAAACAACTTGCTGACAATCTGGCAAACTCCATTAAAATGTCCCGGACGGAAAGCTCCTTCCATTACCGTATCCAACGGAGCATAGCTAAATTCACGCGTATCCGGTTGCGGATACATCTCTTCTACCGAAGGAGCAAAGGCAAATGCCGCACCGCAATCTTCCAACAGGCGGCAGTCAGCATCCAGTGTACGCGGATACTTTGCTAAATCATTTTTATCATTAAACTGAGTGGGATTTACAAAAACACTCACTACTGTTACACCATTCTCACTTACGCTGCGCTTTACCAGTGATGCGTGTCCTACGTGTAAAGCACCCATTGTGGGTACTAGTCCTACCTTCTTACCCTGGGCTCTCAGTACCGTCAATTCGGCCTGTAAGTCCTTGATAGTGTGTATTACTTTCATTTTTGTTAATTGGTTTATGTTTTGGTCGTTTGCAAAAACTCTGCAAAATAAACTAATATTTGCCACATAAAGAAAGAATATGGTATTTAAAGTTCCTTTTTTTTGCTATCTTTGCAGAATATTATAGTGAACTATTGTTATTATGACAAAGGCGAATAAAGTTTTATTTATTACTCAAGAGATTACACCTTACGTTTCAGAATCCGAAATGGCCAATATAGGTAGAAACCTTCCACAGGCAATACAAGAAAAAGGCCGTGAAATCAGGACATTTATGCCTAAATGGGGAAACATTAACGAGCGCAGAAATCAACTGCATGAAGTAATTCGCCTCTCCGGTATGAACCTGATCATCGATGATACTGATCACCCCCTTATTATAAAAGTTGCTTCTATTCAATCCGCACGCATGCAGGTATATTTCATCGACAACGATGACTATTTCCAGAATCGTTTGCAGACAGCGGACGAAAATGGTGTAGAATACGATGACAACGACAGTCGTGCTATCTTCTATGCACGTGGTGTACTGGAAACAGTGAAGAAACTTCGCTGGTGTCCTGACGTTATTCATTGCCACGGCTGGATGACGGCATTAGCTCCTCTTTATATTAAGAAAGCCTACAAAGATGAACCCTCTTTCCGTGATGCAAAAGTTGTATTCTCGGTATATGAAGATGATTTCAAGAATACACTTAGTGATGACTTCGCAACCAAACTGATGTTGAAAGGCATTACCAAGAAGGATTTGGCATCTCTGAAAGAACCGGTAGATTATGCGGCACTTTGTAAACTTGCTGTTGATTATTCCGACGGAATTATACAGAACAGCGAAAAGGTAGACGAATCCATTATTGAGTACGCTCGTCAGTCGGGTAAGTTGGTTCTCGATTATCAGAGTCCGGAAAACTACGCAAACGCATGCAATGAATTCTACGATCAGGTATGGGAAACCACTACAAATAAAGAAGAAGAAGAATAAAAATCTAGATACGACAATCATGAAAGCAAAATATGCCTTGATAGCTTTATTGGCAATCACATTTTTCGGATGCGATGATAGTACAGGTGGCTTGGGATTAGGAATGTTTCCGGGCAATGACCAAAATATCAAAGGAAAGTTATCCACATTTGATGTAATTACTGAATCTGTTAAGACAGGTGACATCTATGCGAAAACTAACATCGGTTATATTGGCAAGTTCACAGATGAAACATTCGGTACTTATCAGGCTGGTTTTTTGGCCCAACTAAATTGTCCGGATGGACTAACTTTTCCTGAACCATACAAAGAAGTTACAGATGCAAGTGGTAATGTTATTTCAGCCACAGGAAGAATGGTTGTCGACGATAAAGACCCAGAAAATAAAGATGTTACTTTTATTAAAGACGGAAATCAAATCATAGGTAACATACGTGCAGTCGAACTCTACCTATGGTATGACAGCTACTTTGGAGACTCATTGACAGCTTGTAGATTAAGTGTATATGAACTAGGAGGTAATGGAAAAGAGACATTAAATCTTGACAATGCTTATTATACAGATATTAATCCTGCAGATTTTTACGACAGTCAGAATATATTGGGAACCAAAGCATATACAGCCGTAGATCTTTCTGTAAAAGATTCCATTCGTAACCTAAGCACATATGTTCCAAGTGTGCATATTACTTTCAAAGAAGATATAGCAACAAGAGTTGGTGGAAATATTTTAACTGCTGCAAGAAAAGCTAAAAATGCTGATAAGGAATTCAATAGCCAATTATTCAGAGAAGCTTTTCAAGGTATTTACGTTAAGAGTGACTATGGTGATGGAACTGTCCTCTACATAGATCAGCCACAAATGAATGTAGTATATAAATGCTATGCAACAGATTCTATTACCGGTAAAAAATTACAGAAAAAAGACGGAAGTGGTAAAGACTCGACTTATTACTCTTATCGTGTGTTTGCTACGACTCGTGAAGTAATCCAAGCCAATCAATTAAAGAATGATCCCGAAAGGATAGATGCATTAATTAAGGAAGATAAAAACACTTATTTGAAAAGTCCGGCAGGTATTTTCACCGAAGCTACACTACCAATTTCAGATATACAAAACGAATTGACAGGCGATACCTTAAATGCAGTAAAACTAACATTCACCAATTACAATCAAACAGGTGATAAGAAGTTTGGTATGGCTATACCATCTACTGTAATGCTTGTACGTAAGAAATTCCAAGATAGCTTCTTTAAAGACAATAAGTTGAGCGACGGCGTATCTTCCTATCTAACTTCACACACAAGTAGTACAAATCAATATGTATTCAGTAATATCACCAAATTGATAAATGCTTGTATCGCAGAAAAGGAAGAAGCTAAAAAGAATGCCGGTAGTTCATGGGATGAAGCTGACTGGTTACTAAAAAATCCGGATTGGAATAAGGTAGTACTTATACCTGTACTTGTGAGTTATGACTCTTCAAATACTACAACTGGTCAGGCCAATATTATTAGAATACAACATGACTTAAAACCGGGTTATGTACGTCTGAAAGGTGGAAGTCTAGGCAAAACAAATCCTGATTATAAGTTGAAGCTTGAAGTTATTTCTACAGACTTCGGATTAACAACTAAGTCAAACTAAAAAATATATAAAAACGGCGCGGGTTACTTCAGTAATTCGCGCCGTTTTTATATATAAAGCCATTAGAAACCAAACAACAAAAACAATTCAATAACGATTACCTTTCATTGGAAGTAATAGCAAACAAGACCTTCTCGGACAATCTCATTCCTATATAACCTCCTAATATAAAAAAACAACCGTGAGGTGATTCTCATCTCCCCACGGTTATAACCAGTTAATTTACATTTTTTTATTCTTCTTTCTTTGCGGCAGCCTTCTTGCGTGTAGCTTTTGCTTTCGGTTCAGCTACTTTCTTCGGTGCAGCAGCCTTTTTTGCAGCCGGCTTCTTTAGTGCGGGCTCCTTAGCTATCTCTTTTTTTGCAGCAGCCTTCTTGGGAGCAGCAGCTCCTTTTTCAGCCTTAGCCTGCCATTTGGTTACTTCCTTTTGCAGTTCAGCGATTTCCTCACCCTGATTCTTAATCGTAGTCAGCAGAGAGTTCAGTTCTTCATTATCTACGTCAACAGGATACAGTGAATCTACTCGTTTGATAAAGTCGCCCAAGATATTCATGTAGTTAGTGAAGGCATCGTAAGGAGAATCATAGATGCCACGATTCAGCCAGATACCTGTATTCTTGGTAGTCATGAAACGGAAGTTGTTGCTGGCCTGCAGATAATCCCAGTCCTGTTTGATACGACGGTCATCACACAGATGAACACGTTCTGCTACGCTATACAACTTATTGAAAGCCTCACGCTGCAGAATATTACCCAGCCAACTGCTTGTATCTCTCTCTTCGTCCACCCATGACATTGGATAAGGAACATCCAGTTGAGACACTGATTTCAGTTTGGATACAATCTCTGTCGGAGTAGAGAAAGTGATACCTTTCGATTTTGCACATTCAGGCAGTGCCTTCAGGAATTCCAGGATATTGGAAGAAAGTGGCTGAGCCATACCCAATGCACTCAATTCCATAAAGATATTAATCACCTGCTCTTCTTGCGGCAATGCATCAATCCAGCTAATGTACTTGTCAGCAAATAATGGATATTCCGGCCATTCCGAATTGGAGAAACGTAATCCTATATCATCAGAAAGTTTAAAATCCCTCAAGAGCAACTTAAGCCCCGGAGCCTGATTACAGTGATATACATAATGCGGGCTCTTCCATCCCAAAATGTGTTTAGCACCTTCCGTCAGCATTCCCTTGAAGCCCATAGAGGCCACCATTCCACCTATTTCATCCGAATAAATCAGACTGGAGTTACGGAACACCTTCGGTTCTTTGCCAAACATCTGTTTCATTTTATCACGCTGACGAAGCACTTCTTCACGGAAGCAGTCTTCGTTAGCCAGAGATGACAAGCCATGTGAATAAGGTTCACACAAGAATTCACAACAGCCGGTATCATTCAGCTGATGCAGCAAGTCAATCACTGCCGGAGCATGAATTTCAAGTTGCTCCAAAGCTACACCCGAAATAGAAAGCGCTACTTTGAAAGCTCCTCCCGAGTTCTTCACCATCTCGATCAGCGTACTGAGAGCAGGTATGTAAGACCGTTCGGCAACCTCATTCATACCGGTTTCATTCGCATAGTCGTCATAGTAATAATGATCGGTGCCGATATCGAAAAAACGGTAGCGTTTCAAGTGTATAATCTGATGTATTTCGAAATAAAGACAGATCGTTCTCATAGTCTATATTATTTTATTGTTTACCATAATTTTTAATAACCTCATCATAGATACCGCGGACTTTATATCCCACGTTCTCCCATTTAATCTCATCCACTTCTTTCTTACCCTCTTCCTTCAGATATTCGTACATAGCCGGGTAAGTACAGATAGAATAAATGGCATCCGCCATGGCGTGAATATCCCAGTAGTCCGTCTTGATACACTTATCCAGAATCTCGGCACAACCGGATTGCTTGGATATAATGGAAGGCACGCTGCATTGCATGGCCTCCAACGGAGAGATACCGAATGGCTCGGATACAGAAGGCATAATATATACGTCACTGGCTTTCAGCACTTCGTACACCTGTTTTCCTTTCATAAAACCGGGGAAGTGGAAACGATCGGCGATACCGCGTTCGGCTACCAGGCGGATCATCTGATCCATCATATCACCGCTGCCAGCCATAACAAAACGGACATTACGCGTGCGGTGCAAAACCATTGCAGCAGCTTCTACAAAGTATTCCGGCCCTTTCTGCATGGTAATACGTCCCAGGAAAGTAACGACCTTCTCGCTCGGATTCTTTTGAGGAACGATATCCTGTATCTCTTGTGACAAAGGAGAAACGGCATTATGCACAGTAGACACCTTCTTCGGGTCCTGAAAATATTTATGGATCACAGTCTGACGGGTCAGTTCACTCACACACATGATGTGGTCGGCATTATCCATGCCATTCTTCTCAATGGCATACACTGTCGGATTGACATTGCCGCGACTACGGTCGAAATCAGTAGCGTGCACATGGATCACCAATGGTTTGCCAGACACTTGCTTGGCATGAATTCCTGCCGGATACGTCAGCCAGTCGTGAGAATGAATGATATCAAACTCCTGCTGACGCGCTACCACCCCGGCAACGATCGAATAGTTATTGATCTCTTCATGCAGATTGTCCGGATAACGTCCGGAAAATTCGATGCATCCCAGATCATTCGTATTGAGATAACTGAAGTCAGCGTAGATATGGTCGCGCAAGTCATAGAACAACTGCGGGTCCATATAGCTTCCTACACGTCCTTTCACATAATCCCAACCGACATTCTTCCACACTACCGGTGTGCTGTTCATACCGATAATTCTTAAAAAGCTCTGATCTTCGTCTCCCCATGGTTTGGGAATACAGAATGTTATTTCCAGATCATCCTGCTGAGACATTCCTTTTGTCAGACCATAACTGGCAGTCCCTAACCCTCCTAAGATATGCGGGGGGAACTCCCATCCAAACATTAAAACTTTCATTTTCGTTCCTCCTCTTTTTAATAATACTTAGACAGTAGCTTTAGAATACGCAGTACTTCGGCGACATTCATGGCAAACGATACAGCTCCGCGTCCTTTAAAAGGCGGATTACCATCGAAAAGTTCAGGCAACGAACTGATACAATGAATTGTCAGTTCATCTTCGAGACCAATAAGCTGGCGTTCAATGAACGACAGACCACTCATCTTATAAATTCGCAGATAGGCTTCCATATAGAATCCCATCAGCCAAGGCCAGGCTGTGCCTTGGTGGTAAGCGTAGTCACGCTGTATCTGAGGACCAACATAGTTAGGGTTATATCCCCCACTCTTCGGGCTCAAGGTACGGAGTCCCTTTGGGGTAAGCAACTCTTTGGTTGCAATATCGAGCACTTGTTTCTTTTGCGCCCGATCCAGCGGAGAATAATCGAATGCTACGGCGAATATCATGTTGGGGCGTACGCTCCAGTCCATCATATTTCCATCCACATAGTCAAGCAAATATCCATATTCATTGCGGAACACTTCGATAAATGATTTTCCCGTCACTTCTGCCTGCGCATCAAGCGCATCCGCCAGAAGAACGTTTCCACCTTCACGAACCAGATCAGCAATAAAACGAAGCGCATTGTACCACAAAGCATTAAACTCTACGATATATCCCGTACGGGGAATCACCGGATGTCCGTTTACAGTAGAGTTCATCCACGTAATCGCTTTGTCGGTGCCATTAGCGTAAAGCAGTCCGTTTTCATGCAGGAAGAGGTTTTCATGTTTCCGCTGACGGATAAATTCCATGATGTCCTCCAGCAGTTCTCCGTATTTCTGGCGGCATTGTTCGCGGGATGTCTCTTTGGCATACTGCTGCAAAGCCCAAACAGCCCAAAGCAGTACGTCCGGATGTTCCATCTCGTAAATTTTGTATCCAGCCGGTTCATCATTGATGAAACTGCGAATCGCTTTTTCCGCTGTCTTCATCACATCTTCAAACTGGTCCACCTCGTCCAGTGCCAGTGTCAGTCCCGGCAGAGATATAAACATATCGCGGGCACGGCATTTGAACCACGGATAACCGGCAAGGATATAATGTTCGCCATCCTGCTGGTTGTGGAACTGATGAGCTGAGTTTTTCAGACAGTGATAGAAGCTATCGCGAGGCGTACGGTCTGCCACTTCGGCTTCGAACGTCTGTTTCAATCTGCGCGGAGTCACTTCGGAAGTACCCGCAGAGAAAACGATGCTTTCTCCTTTCTTTATATCCACTTCAAAATATCCCGGAACATAGAGGTCTTCGTTGAAATCATAACCTCGTTCCTGTTCTTTCGGATATTCAAATCCACGATACCAATCGGGCTGGAAATGGAATTCGCACGACTTGTTCAACTGCATGAACAGTTCCGGATAACCGGGATACATACAAGTCTTGATCCCATTTTCCACAAGCTGATAATCGCGGCTTGCCTGCGCATTTTCGTGTGTATACTCTCGCACACTCCGGAAAGCGAGGAATGGTCGGAAGCGCAAAGTCGTCGCTGAGTGCGCATCCAACAAAGTATAACGAATCAGGATTCTGTTTTCATGATGTACAAAGATTTTTTCTTTGCGTAACACTACTCCTCCAACACGGTAAGTTGTCGCCGGGATATGTTCACAATCGAACTCACGGATATACTTATGTCCATTCGGACTAAAGTTGTTTCCCTGATATTTATGCAATCCCAAGTTAAACTCCGCACCATGTTG
The DNA here is from genome assembly GCF_001811315.1 of Bacteroides sp. HMSC067B03. Taxonomy (NCBI): domain Bacteria; kingdom Pseudomonadati; phylum Bacteroidota; class Bacteroidia; order Bacteroidales; family Bacteroidaceae; genus Bacteroides; species Bacteroides sp. HMSC067B03. The sequence goes on from NZ_KV804360.1 coordinate 8,615, forward strand.
AATTACCGTTTCATCAAGAGAAGATAGCAGCACATGATTTTCATCGTCTATATTGGGAACAGGAATTACCAACAGGCCGTGATATTTGCGTGTGTTACAATCAACAATCGTTGTACAATGATAAGCTCCTGCTTTGTTCGTCCGTAGAATCTCCCTTTGCAGGGTTTCTTCCAGATTCGTCATGAGGGTCTTGTCAAATCGTAAATAACTCATAGTTGTGCATTATTTAAAGGTTAATTATTGGTCACTATCATCCGTATATATCTATTGCTGTTCTGTATATATACCATCCAGAGCACTGTATATATAGGTATAATGCCCAAATGTACAAATTCTAGATAAAAACAAAAATAAAAAGGCTTTTTATTTTCAGTTTTTGTGCAAATATTCGTAGTATTGCGTAAAATATCTAAAGAAAAGAATGTAATGAAGCGAGATATTCAGCGTATCATGCTAGCTGCGGTGGTACCGTTGTTCCTTATTTTTATCCTGTTTCTGCTAAAGTTCATGGAAGTTGGCATGGACTGGGACTTCTCCCACATGGGGGTATACCCTATGGAAAAGCGGGGAATAGTGGGTATTTTTACTCATCCGCTGATACACAGCGGGTTCAGTCATTTGCTGGCCAATACGTTGCCATTATTCTTTTTATCGTGGTGTTTGTTCTATTTCTACAGGGGAATAGCGGGACGTATTTTCATGATTATCTGGATCGGGGCCGGATTGCTGACATTCATGATCGGCAAACCGGGATGGCATATCGGTGCCAGCGGACTGATCTACGGACTTGCCTTCTTTCTCTTTTTCAGTGGCATCCTGCGCAAATATGTTCCTCTGATCGCTATTTCACTGCTTGTCACCTTCCTGTACGGAGGAATCATCTGGCATATGTTTCCTTATTTCTCTCCCGCCAACATGTCATGGGAAGGACATCTCAGCGGAGGAATCATGGGAACACTCTGTGCATTCGGTTTCTTGAACCACGGGCCTCAACGACCGGAACCTTTTGCAGACGAAACGGACGACGACGAAGAAGAATCTCCGGAAGAAGATATCAACGATCACAATACAACCGACTCTACGGATATTACCTCACAAATCCCGGTTACGGCTTATGCAATGCCTCAATCAGCAAGGTGATATTGGCAGTAAACAACCTGACAGAGATAGCTAGCAGAATGATGCCGAAAAACTTGCGGATGATGTAGATTCCCCCCTTTCCGAGAAAACGTTCCACACGTCCGGTCATACTTACGACAAAGTAGACCCACAGCATATTCAATATTAAGGCTATAATAATATTTACGCTGGCATATTCGGCACGAAGCGAAAGTAGCGTAGTAAAAGCTCCGGCCCCTGCCAACAAGGGAAAGACCAGAGGAACAAGCGTCGCTTCTTTAATCGGCCCCTGATTTTTGAAGATTTCTATATCCAGAATCATTTCCAGAGACATGAGAAAGATAACAAATGCACCGGCTACCGCGAATGATTCGATATCTACGTGAAAGAGCTTCAACATCATATCCCCTGCATAGAAGAACCCTATCAGTAAGGCAAAGGAAATAACAGTAGCCTTCGTTGCATTCACATCTTTTCCCTTTTCCTTCAGATTAATAATAATAGGTATAGAACCAATAATATCTATTACTGCAAAAAGTACGATAAACGCACTGATCATTTGCTGCCAATTAAAGCCCGTAAACATAATTCCTCCTTTTTTTTGCAAATATACTCTATTTTTATGCATTCAAACAATAAAAAAAACAAAAAGAACGGGGATATGTTGATAGCAGTGTTCTATTATGAGTAAATTTGTACGATTAATAAGAGAGATTACAACGCATGGAAACAATGTTCGATACTTTGCTCCAATTACCTTTATTTCAAGGTCTTTGTCATGAAGATTTCACTAGTATTCTGGATAAAGTCAAGCTACACTTTATCAAACATAAAGCTGGGGAAACCATCATAAAAAGTGGTAATCCCTGCACGCAACTCTGTTTTCTGCTGAAAGGTGAGCTTTCGATTGTCACTAATGCAAAAGACAACATTTATACGGTAATCGAAAAAACAGAGGCTCCCTATCTGATAGAGCCCCAGTCACTATTCGGCATGAATACCAATTACGCATCTTCCTATGTGGCACATACCGAAGTCCATACTGTATGTATCAGCAAAGCATTCGTACTCAGTGACTTGTTCAAATATGACATTTTCCGCCTCAACTATATGAATATTGTCAGCAACCGGGCACAAAATCTCTATTCCCGTCTATGGGATGAACCGACGCTGGATTTAAAAGGCAAAATTATCCGCTTCTTCCTGTTGCACTGTGAAAAGCCACAAGGAGAAAAGGTCTTCAAAGTGAAAATGGATGATCTGGCACGCTGTCTGGATGATACACGATTAAATATTTCAAAAACACTGAATGAATTACAGGATAGTGGCTTAATCGAGTTACACAGAAAAGAGATTCTGATTCCGGATGCTCAAAAACTACTTTAAGAGATTGATTTTTCGGGTAGAACAATCTAATATAATAATAAGGTAGAATAAACTCAAAAATACAGTCTCCCATTATATCCAAAAGAAAAATCGACCTATTTTTCTAAGAGATTAGTTGAAATACAGCATTACTTTTCATTCTGAAGAGTAAAAAAGACATTATGCAAAATTGAATGATTTTGAAGAAGTTGTAATAGGACTTGGTATATGATCGTGTAAATACTTGAAATACAATATATTATTGAGCGTATAAATATTTGAGATAACAATTTGTGAACTATTTAGTAGAATTGATATCCTAAAAAAATAGTGCTTATTGATAATTAAAATAAAAAAGATATTGTATTTTTCGTTTTTATTAATAACTTTACACCGTCTAAGAATATACATGTACTTAATAACCTTTGAATAGCCTATGGAAACTGTAGAAAATATACTTTTGGGTATGAAAATACCAAGTCCTATTACGACTTAGCCCAATTAACCAGTATGATTATAACCTTAAATTAACATTTATGAAAACTCCTAGTAACAAACCTCCGCCTTTCAAAAACGGAGTATTTGCTTTCATTTTTTACTTGCATTTCAGCACAGCTCAGAATAGATATAATATGTATTCTGAGTTCATTATCAACTTCAATACCCCCAATTTAAGAAGATGAATAATAGCAGTCAAACACACCCATATATTTTCAAACTTACTCATACATACAAAAACAAACGTATACCCCCTTGTATGCATACCCTAGTTCTACCCATATCGTAGACACATAAGAGTAGGTTTCCCTATCATTTTTTTTAACCAATCTAATTATTAACCTTTTATCACAGAAAAACAATGCGAAAAAGAAGAGTTTATTGGACGCTGTTCATTACAGCTTTCGCGTGGTTAGCTTCCTGTTCAGATGACGACATCAATGGAAGCAGCGGGTTCAACCCAAACCAGCCTATTGAGATTACAGAATTTTATCCTGATTCCGGAGGTATAGCCACTCCGATGATCATCGAAGGCCGCAACTTCGGTACAGACACCACTGGCATGAAAGTCTATTTTGAAGATGTAGACGGGATCAGACATCCTGCCGGATTAGTCAGCAGTAACGGTAGCAGAATCTATGCATTTGTTCCCAAAGGACTCACCTTCAAAAGAGAGATGAATATTCTTGTAGAAAGAAGAACGCCCGACGGTCAAGAATACATAGGCAAAGCACCAGACCAATTCCTATACAAGACACAAACCAGTGTTAGTACGGTAGCAGGACTTGCATCACCGGACAATAATATAAACACCGTTGGTGGTGACCTTGCCACATGTACTTTCTCCTCTCCTTTCTATCTCTGTATAGACGGTGAAGACAATATATTTGTGGTAGACCGTAAAGGAGACAGTGGAAAAGCCAAACAACCAAACACAACCTGCCGCAATGAAAAAGGTGAAGGCGTAAACGGAAACATTTCAATGATTTCCATCGCCAGCAATTCTTCCATTGTATTAAAATATGGAACTGCATATATTAATGCCCCGGCTTATTCTGATGAAAAAGATGCTGAAGCTGTTTACATTCCGGATGATGCCGGCATGAAGTATTATGACATGCAAAAACTTCTAAACTATGTTCCCCGATATAGAACAGTCTTGAAATCAGAAGAACTCAGCACTGTAGACGAAAACAACTGGAAGCATTGCTTTGTAATCAACAAGCAGGATCACATGATCTATACTGTCATGTGGAAAGGGCAATTGGTTCGAATCAATCCTAAAAACCGTACAGCAGAAATTTTGCTAAAGAAAATATCTAATGTAGCAACAGGCGACGGCGGTGGAGCAGGAAGTGACTCCTATATCGCATTCAGCCCTATCAAAGGAGAAGAAAACGTACTCTATGTATCTCTTGCAGACTTTCACCAGATTTGGAGAGTGGACGTATCCAAAATCACTCCGGAGGATAAAGACACTTATAACGGAGAGCCATACGCAGGAAAAGCAATCTACGAAGGAGTTATGAACGGGAAGGGCTGGGAAGACGGCTTGCTGAAGAACGCCAAATTCAGACATCCGCGCCAGATCTGTTTCACCGACGACGGAAAAATGTACATTGCTGACAGTGGTAATTCCTGCATCCGCGTAGTAGATACTACTATGCCGAAAGAAAGAGCAGCCGTAACCACACCTATCGGTCTGCCGGGAGCGGAAGGTTATAAGGATGGAGGTCCGGAAATTGCCAAATTCCACTTCCCTTGCGGAGTAGCAGTCAACAGTGATGGAACTATTGTATATGTAGCCGACACACAGAACAAAGTGATTCGTAAATTATCCATTGAATAACCTTATACAAAATACAATATGAGAAATAATTTTCTACTGATTGTACTGATCATGGCGCTTATACCGCTGACGAGTTACAGTCAAGACAATAAGAAAAAACAGTTTACTGTAGCGGGGGTCGTAATAGACAAAACCGGTGAACCGCTACCGGGTACCACCATTTATGTTAAGAATGCACCGGGAGTGGGAACCTCAGCAGATATGGATGGTAAATTCAGTATCAAAGTAGATGCCAACCAAATATTAGTCATTCAGGCTATTGGAATGAAATCTATCGAGAAACTGGTGACTAAAGATGAAATGACACTCAAAGTTACACTGGAAGAAGATGACACCAAGCTTGACGAAGTAGTGGTCACAGGTATGACTTCACAAAAAAAGATATCAGTAGTAGGTGCAATCAGTACCATTGATGTAGCCCAGCTCAGTACTCCCGGTACTTCCCTCAACAACATGATCGGCGGACGGTTGGCTGGTGTCATCACCATGCAGAGTTCGGGCGAACCGGGAAAAAACATCTCTAACTTCTGGATTCGTGGTATCAGTACTTTCGGAGCCAGCTCCGGTGCATTAGTGCTGATTGACGGTATCGAAGGCCGCCTTGAAGACATTGATCCTGATGATGTAAAATCGTTCAGTATCCTGAAAGATGCCTCCGCCACCGCTGTGTATGGTACCCGAGGTGCCAATGGCGTGGTCTTGGTTACCACTAAACGTGGAGAAACAGGCAAACTTACCATCACAGGACGAGCAACATTAAAGGTATCGCATATCAAACGTCTGCCCGAATACCTGGGAGCTTATGACTACGCTCTCCTTGCCAATGAGGCACGTGCCATGTCGGGTGAAGACGACCTTTACTCCCGTCTGGAACTGGATCTGATAAAATACAATTTGGATAAAGACCTTTACCCGGATGTTAACTGGATAGATGAAATAATGAAACGCACATCTATACAGCAGAACTATTACATCAATGCACAAGGAGGAGGCGACATAGCCAGATATTATCTTTCATTAGGGTATCAGGATGAAGGAGCGGCCTACCGGCAGGAAGACAACCTGTTCAAAAAGCCCTTGTCATATAAAAAAATAACATACCGTGCCAATATCGACATGAATCTGACCAAAACAACCAAAGTTTATTTTGGTCTGGACGGATATATTTCCAACTATACCAGCCCGGGTGGACAAAACACGAATACGGTATGGTCAGCAGTCCGTCAGCTAACTCCACTGATGTTTCCTAAAACCTATTCAGACGGCACCTTCCCTTCTTATGGAAAACATGACCTTGCTTCTCCGTATGTCATGCTGAATAACACCGGATACACGCAAGATGAAACTCAGCGTAATATGCTTACACTCAAACTTGAACAGGAATTCGGAGGATTCCTGAAAGGAATGACAGCGTCGGTACAAGCGATGAGCGAAAATATCAATTATTTCAATGAAGGACGTTACATATGGCCTGACCTCTACCGCGCTACAGGAAGAAGTTCACAAGGTGTACTCATCAAAACATTGCGTACTGCCAAAGAGAACATGAAATATACACAAAATAACAACAGATACAGAAAATACTACATGGAAGCCAAAGCCAACTGGGACCGTACATTTGGTTTGCACTCACTAGGAGCATTGGCTTTATATTACATGGAAGATGTTCATAACACCCAATGGGAGTATGACGCAATGGGTATCAATGCCATTCCTCAACGCCGTCAAAACTTATCAGGACGTGTTTCCTATGGCTATAACAATTGCTATTTCATTGATGCAAACTTCGGTTACACTGGTTCTGCACAATTCGAAAAAGGAAAAAGATTCGGTTTCTTCCCTTCCATTGCTGTAGGCTGGGTACCGACATCTTATAACTGGGTCAATGAGGCCATTCCCTGGTTAAGCTTCCTCAAGTTCCGCGGCTCCTACGGTCAGGTAGGTAATGACCAGATCAGTGGTGACCGGTTCCCTTATTTGACATTAATCAATGACAATGCCGCCTCTTACTGGGGATATCGTGAACGGGGTATTACAGAAACCGTGAAAGGAGCCGACAACCTTCAATGGGAAGTAGCAAAGAAGCTCAACTTTGGTATCGATGCCAAGTTCTTCCACGACAAGCTCTCTGTCACTGTCGACTTTTTCCGCGATACACGTGACCACATCTTCCAGGATCGTGTGACGCTGCCTAAGTTTGTAGGTATGGTTACCGTCCCGAAATCAAATGTAGGAAAAATGCATAGCTATGGTTCGGACGGAAACTTCGAATTCTTCCACCAGATCAATAAAGACATGAGCTTCACTGTACGCGGCAATTACACTTTCTCTCAGAATATTATTGATTACTATGAAGAAAACAAGTTACCTTATGATTATCTGAGTGTAACCGGAAAACCCTTTAACATCCTTCGCGGATATATTGCAGAAGGCCTCTTCTCCAGTAAAGAAGAAATCAACACAAGTGCCGACCAAAGCGGATTCGGCCGCATTCGTCCGGGAGATATCAAATATCGTGACGTAAATGGAGACGGTATTATCAATGACGATGACAAAGTACCTTTGTCCTATTCCAACCAACTCCCCCGGGTAATGTATGGGTTCGGAGCCGATTTTCATTGGAAAGACTTAACCCTCAGCTTCCTTTTCAAAGGTTCGGCAAAAGTAGACTACTACCGTTCGGGACTCGGTAATGACGCAGGATGGATTCCCTTCTATAACGGAGAGCTCGGCAACGTTATCAAGCTGGCCAACAATCCCAAGAACAGATGGACGCCCGCATGGTATTCAGGCACCACCGCTACGGAAAATCCCCATGCAGAATTCCCACGTCTCTCCTATGGAGGCAATACGAACAACTCCCAGCTTTCCTCTTTCTGGAAACGGAACGGTTCTTTCCTGCGCTTTCAGGAACTCAGTCTGAAGTACAACCTGAAGACTCCATGGATAAAAAAGACAGGACTATCTTCTGTCGATCTGGAGTTTGTTGCCAACAACCTTTTTACTATCGACAAAGTGAAGTATTTTGATCCGGAACAGGCATCTGCAAACGGGGCTGCTTATCCGATACCGGCAACTTACACGTTCCAGGTTTATCTTAAATTCTAAAAATAATATAGAACACTCATGAAAAAGTTATTCAAAATAATATTGGGAGCAACAGTAGGAAGTACACTACTACTCAGTTCCTGCAATTTTCTGGATGTAGACCCATACTTCGAAGCTACTTTCAAAGAAGACTCCATCTTTCACAGCAAGAAAAATGCTGAAGGTTATCTCTGGAACACTCCGAAAGGTTTTCCCGACGCAGGGGCTATCTGGGGAAATTCCTGGAATCCGGGGGAATCTGCTTCGGACGAAATAACACTTAAATATCAGACAAATGAATTTTGGGGACTACAATTTTCCGTAGGTACCATCAACAGCAGAAATCTGCCTATCCAAAACCAATGGTACGACATGTATGTCATTGTAGCAAGATGTAACAAAATGCTTAAAGAAGTCTACAATGTACCTGATATGAACGAAATGGACAGAAGACGCTATCTCGGATATGTTCACTTCATGCGTGGGTACGCTTATTATCATCTTTTGATGAACTGGGGACCGTTGATTATCGTAGGCGATGAAGAACTGAGCACCTCCGAACCTGCCGAATATTATAATCGCGAACGGGCTACCTATGATGAGTCTGTAGATTATATATGCGATGAATTCCGCCTGGCAACTCAAGGCATCTATTCGGCGGATGAGCAAAGCGTCAACTATTATCAACGTCCGACCAAAGGAGCAGCCATGGCACTCATCGCCCGTTTGCGTCTCTTCCAGGCTTCACCGCTTTTCAATGGCGGAGCTGCAGCCCGTAAATGTTTCGGGACCTGGAAACGTAAAAGCGACGGAGCCTACTATGTCAATCAAGAGTATGACCCGAGACGCTGGGCCGTCGCAGCAGCTGCCGCCAAACAGCTGACCAAAATGGGATACGAGCTACATACAGTGGAAGCAGATGCCCAGAACCCATATCCTCTGGCCTCCAATGTCCCTACTGCCAACTTCCCTGACGGAGCAGGCAATATCGATCCTTATCACTCCTACTCCGACATGTTCACAGGAGAAGGTATCATACAGACTAATAAAGAATTCATCTGGGCGATGGAATCCAGTAACGTCACTAACTATACCCATCACTCATTCCCTGTCAAGTTTGGCGGATGGGGTTCAATGTCTGTGCCGCAGAGGGTAATTGATTGCTATCTGATGGCAGATGGGCGGACTATTCATAATTCATCGGCAGAATATCCATATGAACCGGACTTCAGCAGACTCACCGGCGAATCCAAAAAACTGGGGACATACCTACTGAGGGAAAACGTACCTATGATGTACGCCAATCGTTCGGCACGCTTCTATGCCTCGATAGGTTTTCCGGGTCGCTACTGGCCGATGAGTTCAGCTTCTACCGACGCCTCCTACGTCAATCAGCAATTCTGGTATTCTCACGATGATACCAATGCCGGAATTGCCGGTGCCGGAAATAACGTAAACGACTACAGTGTCAGCGGTTATGTTCCCGTCAAATACATTCATCCGGACGACTCATGGGCTAACGGCAAAGGGAGTGTAAAAGGCGCATTCGTCACCAGCCCTAAACCGTTCCCTATCATCCGTTATGGTGAAGTGCTACTGGAATATGTAGAAGCATTGAACCGTGTAGAAGGTACAGTGACCGTAGAAGTATCCGACAATACAGGTACACTTATTGAGGAAACCGTTAGCCGTGATCCGGCAGAAATGGCTAAATATTTCAACATGATACGTTATCGCGTCGGCTTGCCGGGAGTAGATGCCAACGACATGGCAGAAGCAGACAATTTTGAAAAAATCATCCGCAATGAACGTCAGGTAGAGCTCTTTAACGAAGGATACCGATATTTCGATACGCGCAGGTGGGGAACCTATCTGGACGAAGATGCCAACAGCTCCAACTGGCGGGGACTGGATGTGACAAAAGACCGTACAAACGCCAACGGTAATGAAGGATTCTGGAATATTGTGACGATCAATACACAAAATGTGCGAGACCGCATTGCACTGCCTAAAATGGTATTCTTACCGATCCGCCATGATGAATTGCTGAAGGTTCCCAATGCCGACCAGAATTTCGGATGGGACAGATAATATCAAAACATGAATAACAGACTGAATATGAAAAAGAAATTTAATATAATGCTCTGCACCCTTATAGGTGTATTGAGTGCTTGCAATGAATACGATTTCGACCAGGAACAATACCGGAACGAAGTAGGCTTACTCAGTAATTCGAGTCTGATCTACGACCGGCAGGTGGCTAATGTAGGACAAGAAAAAGATACGGTCTATCTGGTTGCCACGGTTAGCGGCTCACAAATAAGCCCTAACACACACCATGTAGCTCTTCTGGAATCGGACTCTTTGCTGAAAGCATACAACAAATCCAACTTTGATATAGAAAAAGAAAAATTTGCCAAACTGCTTCCCGATGAATGCTATGATTTTCCCAATAAGGAACTGGATATTCAGGCAGGCACTTCCAAAGTAATGTTTCCGATCTATCTGAAAAATCTGGAAAGGATTTCACCGGATTCCATTTATTTTCTGGATTACAAGATAGATCCGGACAAAACACCTAATTATAATCCGGATAAAAGTCATGTATTATTGCGTATCTATAAAGAAAACTATTACGCAACGACAAAGACTTCTACCTACTACAATTATACAAGCAGTACGATTGTAATTCCTAACCCCAGTGGTAGTCCCGAAGTCCGTAGACCGACAAATGCCAATCAAGTATTCCCGATCGGTGCCAATTCGGTACGTATGATGGCAGGTGATGAAGATCTTGGCGATTATAAGACAGCAAGAAGCAGAATTGTATCTAAGAGTATCATTCTGGAAATTGGCGAGCAGCAACCGGAGAATCCTCAGGCCAGAGAACTTACCATCAGAGCGCATGACAGAGTTAATGATGTGGAAGTGGACCCGGTCGATGTAGTACAACTTACTCCAATCGATGATTACGACAACACATTCCTGTTAAACGCTATCCGTACACCCGACGGACGTGCCACTTATTACAAAGAGTTCCGTCTGCATTATAAATATCGCCTGGAATCCACTGCCCCTTACCGGGAAGTGAAAGCCAAACTGCGATATGAATTTAACCCAAGAGTAGATAACTTGTAATCAAATCAAATGAGTATGAAAAAAAATATATTAATCATCGGGCTCGCAAGCATATTCGGAATTGCTTCCGGACTTATCTCTTGTTCGCCCGATTACGAAACCGAGTTTAAAGTAGAAACACTGGTAGTTCCTGATAAAAGTCAGGCACCTATCACTTTCCCACTTCTGGGAGGAGAACATGAAATTGAAGTGCAGACCAATGTACCACTCGACAGATGGAGTGCCCAGTCCAATGCAGAATGGTGCAAGGTAGTACAACACGAGGGCAAAGTAGTCGTATCTGCCAGTGCAAACAATATATACAAACAACGCCAGGCGGAAATCACTGTAGCCTATGGTCATCAAAGCTATTCCATCACTGTCTCGCAGTTTGGTAAAGAACCGGCCATCCTGATAGGTGACAAGCTACAGCAGGAAGGATATGTAGAAATAATAGATGCAGAAAGAGAAACATTGACAATTCCTGTAGCAACCAACCTGAATCTGGATAATATCATTATACCAGACACTTGCGACTGGATACGTCTGGCAGAGCAACCTGCCACATTTGATGCAAAGACGCGTGCAGCGGAAGACGTAAACAAACAGGAACTGAAATTTACGCTGGATAAAAGCACCGAGACTGACGTACGTTATTGTACGATTATCCTCCAGTCTTCCCAGAATTACAGCTATACAGCTTCTTTCCTGATAAAGCAACAACCCAGAGGTTATATAGTCGAAATCGATGAAGACAAGAAGATTTATGAAGTGAAGGCAATGGGAGAAACAATCACTATTCCTTTCAAAGTGAATTCTCCTGCCGGTGAAGTGTCATATACCTATGAAATCGAAGAATCCGCCCAATCCTGGATCACTCCAGTATCACTACCCGCTTCAAGAGCACTGCGTGATGTCTCCGAAAGCTTTATCATTAAAGCCAACACTGAAGTTGAGAATCAACCTCGTGAAGGAAAGATAACCTTCAAGAGCACCAATAGCACCGACAAAGTACCAAGTCAGTTCATAGTCACAGTAAAACAGGCCGGATTTATCGCGACACCTCCTTTAAATGTAATCAATGCTACTGCTACTCCGGGAGCCGGAAGTATTCAGCTGCAATGGGAGATACCTGAAGATGTAGACTTCAACAAGATAAAGATTACCTATTACGATAAAGTCACGAAAGAAAATAAAGAGATCGTGATAAATGACTATAAGACAACATCCTATATCATAGATGATACTTACCAATGTGCAGGTGAATACTCATTTACTATCAACACCTATGGTCCTACGGGTATGGAGACAGATAGTCCGGTAACAGTGACAGGCATTTCCGGCGAAGCTTCCGAAATGGAACGGGTTACTCTTACTATCGACATGCTTTCCGACAATGCCAATCATGTCGGAGACGGAGGTGGTTTACCGGCATTGATTGATGGCAAAGTCAGTACTTATTATCATACTAAATGGAATGCTCCTGTTACAACAGAAGCCCATTATGTCCAGATCAAACTGAGCAAACCATTAAAAGACCTTTGTTTTGAATATGATGCACGTCAAAGCGGAGTGAATAACGGAGGCGACGTAAAAGCCGCAACGATATATGGAAGCATGAACGGTGAGTTCTTTGAAAGTATGGGTAGTGAAGAGTTCAATCTGCCGACAACAAACGGTGGACATGCTACCGCTAAAAACAATGTGAGCGGAAAACAAGCCTATAACTATATCCGATTTACTCCTACGGCTCGCCGTGACAAAGATCCATTAAATTATACTGTCGCAGGCAGCGCATGGTGGAATATGTCCGAGATATACCTTTACAGAATAAGACATGATGAAGCCTGGGCAAGAGAACAGCTAGGCATTTAATAAAACAAGAAAAGACTGACGAAGAACAAAATAATATCAGATTAGACACATTTTCTTATCGAGTTCTTCGCCAGTCTTACTTTTTATAAAATTAGATGATAAGAATTATGAATATAAAATCCAGAAAATCGGGCTTCTTATTAACTATCTTGTCAATGATTATTACAACCACAGGTTGCCATTCCCGGCAAGAGCCCAAAGTAGACATCACTCCTCATCATATCAATCTTCAGGCAGACAGTTTCTACCAGCAAGCAATGACACTAATGGAATCTTCTTATGACGTAGACTCCACTCGAAAATGCATCCGCTTTCTGGATAAAGCTTTGGCAATCGACAGTCTAAATCCCGACTATTATGGCATAAAAGCCAAGCTTTTATCTGAAATGGGAGAACTGGACTCCGCCCTGCATGTACAAACGCTCGCGATGAAGAAAAAAGCAATTACCGGTGAATATCTGTTTCAGCTAGGATTACTTCAGGCTGCCAAAGACATGTACACCGAAGCTCACGAAAGTTTCGGCCAAAGCAGAGCCTTTCTTCAGGCGGTATTAAAGCAATATCCTGACAGTCTGGGAGCTTTCATTCTGGCAGAAGCAGCCAATGCCCTCTACGAGAAAGAAGATTCACTGTTTATGAGAGATATTGATGAAATTCGCAAACGTTTTCCCGAAAGACTAATGGAAATAGAAATGACCCGAAGAGTGAAACCGCATTCATTGGTCAATCAAATAAGAAACATTCAGATAAAAAAGGATTATAATATTGATTTTGATTTGGATAGTCTGGTTGAGGAAACGGTGAAACGAGTACGGGAGTAACAAGAAATAAAGACTAATCGACGAAACGAAATCAAAGCATGACATATCATAAGTTCTCCACTTCAAGTTCCAACTTTCCTCTCCTTTTCTTTGTTCTTTCAGCCGGAATAGACTACTTTTGTCTTATTCCGTGAGCAATGAACTAAAATAACAGGAATTATGATGAATGATGCTAAGAGAATCCCTTATGGAGTTTCCAATTTCGTGGAAGTGGTGGAACAAAATCAATATTATGTAGATAAGACCATGTATCTGCCTTTACTGGAGAAGCAACCCAGCAGTTTATTCTTTATACGCCCGAGGCGTTTCGGCAAAAGTATTTTCCTGAGCATGCTTCGTGCCTATTATGACATCTCGCAAAAAGAAAAATTTCAAAAACGCTTCGGTGATTTATGGATAGGCAGCCGGCCCACTCCTTTGCAGGGAGCATTCCAGATACTTTTTCTCGATTTCTCACGCATAGCCGGAATTGATGGAACATTGGCACAACACTTTGACGATTATTGCTGCGGCGGACTGGATGATTTCGCATCTATTTATGAACCATACTATTATCCGGGCTTTGCATTAGAAATGAAGCAATTGGAAGGCTCCACCAATAAACTGAATTTTCTGGATCGGAAAGCCCGCAACAATGCCTCCCGCCTCTATCTGATTATCGACGAATACGACAACTTCACCAACGTAGTTCTTAACGAACAAGGAAATGAAGTCTACCATGCCCTGACGCATGCCAGCGGATTCTATCGGGAGATTTTCAAGAAGTTTAAAGGCATGTTCGAACGTATCTTCATGACGGGCGTCAGCCCCGTCACATTAGATGATCTCACCAGCGGATTCAATATTGGATGGAACATCAGTACTGACTTTCAATTCAATATGATGCTGGGCTTCAGTGAAACGGATGTGCGAACCATGCTCCAATATTATAAAGACGCAGGACAACTGTCGGCAGATACGGATATAGATGCGATGATTCAGGAAATGAAACCGTGGTATGACAATTATTGCTTTGCAAAGGAAAGTTTGGAACGTGATCCGAAAATGTTCAACTGCGACATGGTATTTTATTATCTGCGCCATTATATAACGTTAGGAAAGTCTCCCGAGCAGATGATTGACCCTAACACCCGCACGGATTATAACAAAATGAAGAAATTGATCCGACTGGACAAACTGGACGGGAACCGCAAAGGTGTGTTGCGCAAAATCACCGAAGAGGGAGAAATTATCACTAACTTAGTGACGACCTTTCCCGCTACCGAAATTGCCAACCCGGAAATCTTCCCCAGTCTGCTCTTTTATTATGGCATGCTGACCATCACCGGCACACGCGGGGTCCGTCTGATACTGGGCATTCCCAACAATAATGTACGTAAGCAATATTACGATTTCCTATTGGAAGAATATCAAGAGAAACGGCATATCGATTTGAATAGCTTAGGAGATTTGTTTGATGATATGGCATTCGACGGCCAATGGCAAAAAACACTGGAGTTTATCGCCCATGCTTACAAAGAAAATTCTTCAGTACGTAGTGCCATTGAAGGTGAACGAAATATCCAAGGATTCTTTACTGCCTACATGAGTGTGAATGCTTATTACCTGACTGCCCCGGAAGTAGAGCTGAATCATGGCTACTGCGACTTATTCTTAATGCCGGACCTGTTGCATTATGAAGTAAACCATAGCTATATCATAGAATTGAAATACCTTTCGGAGAAAGATTCCGATGCGAAAGCCGAAACACAATGGGAAGAAGCCGTTGCACAGATCAGAGAATATGCTGCCGCTCCCAAAGTACGTCAGTTTGTACAGAACACGAAGCTACATTGCATTGTGGTACAGTTCCGTACCTGGGAATTGCAACGGATGGAAGAAATCCCCATTGATTTATAACTGATATTTGCTCCCATGCTACCACAAATGACTTCAACGTCCCTATTCATCGGACCTCCAGCGATGAGAGATCCAGTGGTAGCAAAGTGAGAGCAAGCAGTTGCCCTCACTTTTTTAAAACCAGTTACTCTACTTTCGTCAAATGGTAAAGCATTCCCTTAGCAGACTTCCGGCAAGGAATATTCAGTTTCTGAAGCGTACGACCGAACACCGCTATCTTATTGATAGCCAACTTGTCACGTGTCTTTGTCTGCAAATAATTCAAAATTTGCATGGACGTCATCCACTCGCCTTCCTCCTTCTCTTCTGCCGGACGAAGATAACAATGAAACAACTGCTCCAACGGGCTTGCCTGCTCAAACTCACGGTTCGTCTGCTTCAAAATCTTTTCATCCTCATCATTCAGCCAGTAACGTTCGCCTTTATAAATAGCTTCCATCGCCTGGGCATAAAGCTGTTTGTAATTGATGGTAGTATTGGTTTTAATAGGAGCTGTCACCTCGATACAGATGAAACGACGGCTACCACTGGGATCGGCAAGCAAATCTTTCTGATTGCTGGTACCGATAAAGGAAGCATAACGGCGCATTTCACGGATAGTATTACCATGAGGCTTGCGTAAGTTGGCGACAGGCTTTTGCAACAAATGTTTCAGAAACCCCTGCTGACTGACATTGATCTGATCGAACTCATCAATGTTGATCAGAAAAAAACGTCCCAAATAACGCTCCGCTTCCTGCTTACTCTTAAAATCGATACTGTCTGTATAACCGAAACGCAATTCCGGCGGCAGGATAATCCGGCAAAATGTGGACTTGCGATACCCTTGCGGGCCGACAAGCAAAGGTGACGTACTGTTTCCATGCTGCCGGTCCACTCCTCTCCAATGCGCCACCATGCTCAGAAACCAACGGTAAAACAACTCCCTCCAATACGGATTCGTACAAAGAACCAGTCCGGCCAATGCACGAATACGGTCTTTCCCGTCCCAACGACCGACATCATAAAGATATTCTTCTACAGGATTGTACAACGGAACATATTCCGAATTCAGAAAACGGTCTACATCACGATCCCAGGCATTGATGCCCTCTTTCAAAGCACAGATAGAGATACTGTTGCGCACACGTTTGTCTACAGGCTTAAAGTAGAAGTGAATGGAATCACGCTGACGGTATTCCAGATCATCCAGCACGGTATTATAACGAAATTCATAACGACGGTTCATAAATTCTTCCATCAGAAAAGCCGTCTCCTGTTCCCTGCCTATGCTGCTTTTCTTGCCAAAACCCTTGCATTCCTGATAAAGATTATGAATCGTCGAACGTATGGTCCGTTCATCCTCTTCCCGATAATAATGAATGAGTGTCTGTCGGACTGCTTCTTCTTCGGGAATGCCGGACTTAAAGCACTGTTCGGTAAGATGTACAAGCAAAGGCTGCAAATCATCTCCACGTTTCCAGTTTTCCATTTCCTGAAACGCACGGTTCAATGCTGCCTCGTAAATCTTCGTGAAGGTTTTCGCAGACTCATATCCCGGTTGCAGCCGTGATAAGAGATTCTTCTCACCCTGTTTGCGCTGCCGGAAAGTTTCTTCACCGGGCATCGTGAGCGGTTGTTCCAGACAGAACGGCACTGCATCAGGATTATAATAAGGAGATTCATCCAGTGTCATGCGACACTTCTGTGTCAGCACAGGTTCTTTCAGGGCAATATCGTAAGGAAGTAATATCGGTTGGTAGCATTTCACCGCCAGCCAGTAGGCATGGGCATGAAATAATTCCGCTTCCGCTTCTTTTTCGGGCAGTCCTCTGTCATCCGGTAAGGCAAAACGTACCCATATCTTCACGCTGCGATCACTGGAACCGCAAAAAGCGGCAAAGGTCTGAGGCAAAAGTGCCGCCTGCCGCTTCACGAATTCCATTTCGGACAAGCCTGCCAGCCGCTTCACTTCCAACTGTACCAAGCCGTTATATTGTTTCATTTTTCGTTCGCCTTCTTTGGTGCGGGTATATTCTACAGCAGAATAGATATATGGCAATTTGTCTATATGTTCGTACTGACTGTACGTACCTTCCAGCATCGGTATAAGTTCTCGCAAAGCCGTAATGTGTCCCGATTTTGTTTCCGTTTTCATTTTGTTGAATAATGTACCTGCTTCACATATGCTCAGAGCTTCTTTTCCACTCCCGCTGTCTTGTCTGATTAAAGTTATTTTCATTCTATTTTTTTGTCTGTTTATCTACCAATATTGTTTATCGTTTAAGTCCTGTAAAGGTACGATAAAATATGACGAGGCACAAACTTTTCTCCGGATAAAATTGCCTGTTATCCTATATTATCCTTACAATAAAATACAACAAAAGTTCCAATAAGAGTTTCATACGCTTGAAACTATTGGTTTCATTACTTGAAACTTTTAGTTTCATTGCTTGGAAACTATAGTTTCACCGCATGAAACCAAAGGTTTCAAGCGTATGAAACTAACAAAAGCTCCTTTGATTGGAGTGAATGAACCACATGATTCGATTCATTCGACCATATCAGGTATTTCAATTACCCTGTTCTTTCAAGTAGCACTAAATCATTTATCAGTCAATAATACATGAATTATCAGCTATTAACAACTGATTTCTCAATTATTAATAACTGAGAAATCAATTGTTAATGGTTGACACGTCAGACATTAACACACTGTAAACCAAAAGATAACATTGAAGAAACAATAAAAAATACAATATAGTAAAGTGAGAGCAACAGCTTGCTCTCATACTTGCCACCACACTTGCTACCATAGCTAAAACCACGATGAATAAAGGGATACAGGCAGAAAGTGAGAGCATGGGAGCAAAATCTATGTTTAATTCACTTGGAGAGCAAATTTAAGTATGGAGTTTATTTAGTCCGGTATCTTAAATTATCAAACAGGCGCTCTATCAATCTTCTGTCTTTTACAATCATATCGGCAGTTCCTCCTAATTCATATTTAAAGTCCAAAACCTCCTCATAGTTAGTCGTGAGTCCATTGGGCAGTTCTACATTAATCAGATAAGTTTCAACAGTGCTTTTTTCTGTTTTTTGCGTTTGGGTGACCAGGGAGATGGAAGATACATATCCTTCGATATATCCGTACTCCATATAAGGATAGTTCTCCAGTTTAATAACGACTTTACTGTTTTGTTTTACTTTTCCGGCTCCGCTGGCCGGCAATAGTACCTGCCCATATATATGGTTCTCTTTCGGTATGATTCCAAATATAGATTCCCCTGCCTCAACGAATTGTCCGTCCGCAATAAACTTCAAGAATTCGACCCTTC
Source organism: Bacteroides sp. HMSC067B03 (assembly GCF_001811315.1). Lineage (NCBI taxonomy): Bacteria > Pseudomonadati > Bacteroidota > Bacteroidia > Bacteroidales > Bacteroidaceae > Bacteroides > Bacteroides sp. HMSC067B03. The sequence continues at coordinate 27,562 of NZ_KV804360.1, forward strand.
CATCAAAAGGAGCCTTGAGCACATATTTCTGTTCCCATGCAGCAATGTTGGATCGAAGGCTTTGATAAGTAGACAAAAGTTCTACTTGCAGATTTCGTTCCTTTTCCTTCTGTTCAATCTTCAGCTGTTCCAGCTGATGGTATGCCTCTGTTATTTGCATTCGGGTCGAAGAAATTTCCCTGTTTATGTTCTGTACTTCTTGTACAGTGGTCAAATAATTATTCTTCACTTGATCAGTCTCATACTCATAAGTCGCTATTTGTTGCCGATCGAGTGAAGTATAGCGTTTAAGCCATTTTTGAGCGACGTCCATTCTGTCTTTTGCCGCTTTCCGTGCCTCCTCCGCTTCATCAACAATCTCTTTTTTCCATTGAATGCCTGCCGCAATATTATCCTTTTGTTTTTCATACACGTTCCGACTCATATAATCGCACCAGGCTTTTAGAGCGGCAAGAAAAGCATAGTACTGGGAATTAATTTCCCCCAAAGACATTTTATCGGGAAAGCTGTCTCTGAATGTTGGTAATTGCACATCCTCCATGCTGATTTTGCCCATTATATCCGCAATCTTCTGTACATCCTCTGTAGCAGCAGGGTTTTGCACGACAGCTATATACTCTCCCTTCTTCACTTCCTCCTGTGCTTTGTGCGAAAGAAGCAGCAAATTCCCCGTACTGTTGGCAACAAGTCTTATGGTCGGGTTCTGCGCATTAATTTTAATTTGCCCGGTCACCATGTCCGGGTATTTGATAATCCATCCGAACAATAGAAATAATGCTGCAAATACAATGACTGCCAATGCCACCCATTTTCCGAAAGCCATGGGCATCCGGTCAATAATCTCATCCAGTTCTTCACTTCTTCCGGATGGTTTAGTCTGCGCTTTCTTCTGTAGGGAAGGTGTTTGTTTCCGGCTCATATTGGCTTTGAATTAAATTATAATAATACTGTTTATTTGTCATCAGGCTTTGATGATTGCCTGTCTCTATGATTATTCCTGCTTTTAATACAATGATTTGATCTGCCCTGCGAATCGTGCTAAGCCGATGAGCTACCACAATGACAGTCCTGTTTTTGAAAACATTATTTAATGCCTTCACTATTTTTTGCTCATTAATGGTATCCAGTGCATTCGTCGCTTCGTCCAAAAACAGATAGTCCGGATCTTTATAGAGCGCCCTCGCTATCAACACCCGTTGCCGTTGTCCTCCACTTAAACCTCTGCCCATTTCTCCGATCATCGTCTGGTATCCCTGTGGCATGACTTCTATTTCATGACTGATATTGGCTACTTCAACTGCTTTCTGCAACGCATCATAATCAATATTGGCATCATCCAGTACAATGTTATTCTGTATGGTATCGTTAAATAACTTTCCATCCTGCATCACGCACCCACATTTGGCTCGCCAATTGCGCAGACTGATATTATTCACGTTCATATCTCCCATACAGATTTCTCCATAAGAGGGCATGTAAAGCCGTAACAGCAGTTTGAGTAAAGTGGATTTGCCGCATCCACTATCGCCAACGATAGCGGTCACTTTTCCTTTGGGAATCTGCAGCGTGATATTTTTCAAAACCAACGGAGCATTTCTCGAATATTGAAATGATACATTCTTCAAATATAAACTTTTGTCTAAAGGTAAACTGAGACTGTTGCTCACCACCGGCGAAGAATCGTCTTCATCTTTCAACTGATGAATTTCATTGATACGCATAAAACTGATTTTAGCATACTGGGCAGATTGCATAAAGCTGACCAACTGCGCCACAGGTCCATTCAGCATACCTATAATAAATTGTGTTGAAATCATGACCCCGAAAGTTATATCTCCATTGATTACAGCAATGGCACAGTAGAATGTAACGGCAATATTCATCATACTATTAATGAATTGCGCACCGAGTGACTGTGCATTATTGATTTTCAACACTTTCAGATTCAGCCGGTATATCCTTGCCTGAATAGCTTCCCATTTCCAGCGTTTAAGGTCTTCGTAATTGTTTATTTTAATTTCCTGAACATTTTCAATGGTCTCCACCCAATAGCTTTGGTTCTTGGCATTCAGTTCAAAATATTCCCAGTCGAGCTTTTTACGTATACTCAGAAAAGTGAAAATCCACGCCACATAGATTCCGCTGCCCGCTATGAATATAAAAAAGATCATAGAATTATAAATCAACAGTATAATGCTGAATACAACGAATGTAATGATGGAGAAGAACATCCCCAAAGAATTATTCATCACAAAACTGCGTATTCTTTCATGATCGCCTGCTCGTTGAAGGATATCACCGACCAGCTTATTTTCGAAGAAAGTCACCGGTAGCTTCATCAGTTTGATCAGATAGTCCGATATGAGAGAGATATTGACACGGGTAGAAACATGCAGCAATACCCAGTCTCTTAATACATTGGACAGTGTTATACTGAGTAAAAGAACAATATTGCCGATTAGCATCATATAGATGAAAGATATATCCTGAGTATATATACCTATATCTATTACAGACTTTGAGATAAACGGAAGTACGGCTTGCAGTCCGGTAGCTATCAGCATGATAGCGAACAATATGCCGAATGCTTTTTTATATGGTGTAAAATAGTTGAGAAGGTTTTCGAAACTTTTGAATCTTTCTATCCGTTCATGAGCTTCTATTTGCTTAAAGTTTGCCATAGGCTCCAATACCATCAGCATCCCGAATTCTTCCCCTTCCTTATACCATCTGTCTTTGAAATCCTCTTCCGGGTAGGAAAGCAAGCCTTTGGCAGGATCTGAAACATATATCTTCCCTTTTTTTGTTTTATACACAACAACGAAGTGGTGTTGGTCCCAATGTATGATACATGGCAGTGGAATCCTGTTAGTCAGATTCTCCATAGTCGCCTTTACAGCTACAGTTCTTAGTCCTATTTTTTCGGCAGCATAGCTAATATCCAAAAAGGAAACTCCTTCTCTGGTTATCCCGCATAAATCCCTCAAATATTGTAACGAATAGTATTTGCCGTAATATTTAGCTATCATTTTGATACATGCTGGGCCACAATCTTTTGCATCCATTTGGTACTCCCAGGGAAATTGTCTTGTTTGCATAAAAAAAGATTTATATTTCTTTGTAAAGATGGGAATTTATTTCTATATTTGGAGAATCACACAAATAAAATTTAATACTTATGAAGCAAAAATTAACAAGAGCACTTATTGATGAGATTCGGAAAGAGATGCCGGTATTGAGTCAAAATGAAGAAAAAGGAGTAATCGGAGGTACCTTATATGTAATTGGAGAGGATGGGCGTGTACTTTACTCAAACGAAACAAATTCAGATGAAGTTCTTGTATCAATGGGATCATGGGATGGGGCTCCAACAATGAAATTACCTCAAGGTACATCTTTTCAAATATCTTCTGGTCAATTGGTTATTGAAGGTACTAGTGAACAGAATCGAGAAATCTATAGTTTTTTAACTCAAAATACTTCTGTAGAATGGTCTATGTGCGTGGATAGTTCAACTTATCATTTTTTCGCAGGTACCAATCATCAAGAAAAAGAAGTGTCAATGGCGTATAGTGGATGTGATATAAAATATCATAACCATCAGAGTGAATATGCTAACTATCCAAGTGATGCAGACTATGAAACAAAGAGTAAATTACAAGAAATTGGATATAAAGAATTTTATATTTATCATGAGCCAACTGATACCTATATTCCATATTGAGAATAACAATTATGAAAAATAGAATTATATCACTTTTCGTATATTTATTACCCGGTTTGATCTATGCTCAAAATAATGCAGACGACAAATATGAGATTCTGTCTCTAACTGACATGTTTAGTCTTTTCAAGGATAGTAAAAATAGTGTTCCTCAAGATTATGACGAAATATATGTTCCCGGTTACTTCTATGAGCCTTCCTTTATGTATCCTTCACCTTTAAAGAAAGAATTTTGTTGTGTAGCTCAATGGAGAATCCCAAACAGAAACTGTAAGTATCTATTTTTAGAAGATATATTTCCGCAAAACAAAGATTCCTTAAAACAAGCTTCTCTTGAATTACAAAAAATAAAAGAGAAATATGGAATGAGAGAATCAGCTATGTATCAAGATGTGCCCGCAGGTTATAATGGTATAATTGCCAAATGGTTCACTGGTAGATTATTCGTTTTGCATTGCCCAAGAAAGCTATTTAATACAATTGTATCAAAGAAAGCTTCACTCATATCCATTCATAAAGGCAGGATATCTGACGAAAAACAAATAACTCCAGATGAGGGTAAGTTTGAATCTTCTTGTTTCCCACAAAAAGGAGGTATGATATTAATACGCGAAGACGGATGTTGGTATGATGACATTAAAAGGAATATAGATTTTTTAATCTCTCCTCTTATTAATGAAAATTTTCCTACAGAATTTAGCAAACATGTTGGGAAGGAATATTCATTTCTATTGGAAGTAGCCCCTAAAACAGGACAAATTATTCCACACCTCTTATTGCCGAAAGCATTATCTACCGACGAGAAAATGATTGTATCTTATTTAGAAAAACAAATAAGGAAGTTTCCTGAAAACAGTTTTGGCCCCCTGATAACCATTGACAAGAAAATGTTATATGGTCGATATTTAAAATTTATTGTAAAAGATGAAAAGTTTAAGATTGAAGACTACCTTGAATATTGATATTAAGTCAAGAAACAATACTAAGTCACTGATTTCGGACACTGCTTATTGAAATTGCCACAAAGAAGGACTACAACCATTCTGCCATAGTACAATTCAATATTGAAGATTTCCCTATTAAAGCGAGTTAATATAAACGAAGTATGAAAAATATTTTTTTGGTGAACTTTATATTATTACATGGATATTCATTAGACAACTCTAGTCTGATGTTTGGTAAAATGGGGTATTCTTTAATTCTTTTCGAATATTCTCACTATTTTAAGGATGCTTTAGCTGAAAAACATGCTTTTGAGTTATTGCAAGAGGTACTAGCTTCTCCTATGAAAAGCAATACATTTAATGAAGGAAAAATGGGAATAGCATGGTCACTTATTCATCTTATCGAAAAAGAATATATTGAAGCTGATTATCTGGAATTATATGGTCAAGAACATAAAGAAATAGTAGCATTCATAAAACAATTAAAAACAGATATGAACAATATTGTATCTAAAAGCGACGCTATATCTTTTTTAATAACTTCTAAATCATATATTCCAGAATCTGATATTGATGAAATAGTTCCCAATTTAATAGAGAACCTCTGTGATTATTTGAAACTAATTCCTAAAAGCTTGTTTGAACGTAACTTATTCTATTACCATGCTACGAAAGTGCTTTGTCAATATAATCTTTATGAAGAATTAAATATTCGAGGAGAAACATTAATTGACATAATAGTACAAACACATAGAAAATTAATCAGTGATAAATATGTTTGTACCAATATATCGTTTGGAGTCAATCTTTTGCAATATGGCTTGTACCATAAACGCAAAGATATCATAAAGTTGGCAAATACGATTACAAAATGCTACTTTTCAAATATGGTTTTGGAAACCCTAAACTTAAAAGAGGCAATTGACACGATTTACAATCTGAATAAATTGCAACTTCTTAATAAAAAAAGCGAATGGTCATCTTTAAAAGAAGAATTATCAAACTTACTGTTTAATAAAGAATCTTATTTATACAAAGGAAATCGACTGACATTAAATAGGCTAAAAGGAGGAATTCCTCAATTACTACTTATGAAATGTCTTAATTTTCAAGATATAAGATCCACCGGACACTATTTAATGCAACAATGACAGAAAAGAATATTGTAATCCTCAGAATAGAAACTGGAAATCCGTCCGGTGTTGTACGCTATATTCAAATGTTAACAGAAGGCATGAGGCATATAAACGGTATTAAAGTTCACATCATTTGTTTAAATACCAGTCTGATATTTCCAGAATTAGAAGTGATGGAGGATAGGATAATTGCTAATATCCCATATCCATCTAAATCCAAGCCTCTGAGAAATGAAATATATTGGCTTACTAAGTATTTTAACGTCATATCCGACCTAATATCCCCTTATTTAAAAGATAGGAAACAATTAATTTGGCATGTACAAGAATTATTACTATTTAAATTAGCCGATATTTTAAAATCGTCTTTGGGCGGATATACTTTGACCCATTTACATATCATTCCTTGGAAATTAAGCCTTGAATATAACGAAAGCCAGTTTAGAAAACAGTATTCTCAATGGTTGAATAATACATTCAATTTAATAAACGATAATCAACTAGAAAAGATTGCATATCCCTTATCTGATAGAATTATATGTGTCTCTTATTCCGCAATGAAACACATTGTTTCAGCATATGGTATTCATCCGGACAAAATATCTGTAATATATAATGGTATGGATAATACGGGGATTACCTTGCAGGAAAGAAAACATGGAATACCAGAGATTCTTTTCGTAGGTAGAATCAGCCGTGAAAAAGGAGTGATTTGCCTACTTAATGCGTTGAACAAAGTATTTAATAGAGGGTACTTTTGTAAACTGAAATTAGTTGGACAATGTACTGGTTATATGTCGACACATATTCATAAAGCGTACAAACAACTAAACATTGAAATATTGGGGGCTGTTTCTTTTAATGAACTGAAAGAATTATATTCAGCAAATACTATAGGAGTCATTCCTTCTTTGCATGAACAATGTAGCTATGTAGCTATTGAAATGTCAATGTTTGGTATACCAATGATTGTATCGGACGTAGACGCACTTTCCGAGATGTTTGAAGATGAAGTGAATGCTTTAAAAATTCCTTTAATATTTGATGAAGATTTTGGCTTAGAGCTAGATGAAGAAAAATTAGCGGATGCCATCATGCGTTTGATAGATGACGAAGCCTTAAGGTTAAAACTAAGCGCAAATGCAATCAAGAACTACCAAGAAAGATTCACACTGACAAAGATGATAGATAATACGATTAATGTATATGAACAATTAATAGAACAAGACAATGCCTGAAATAACAGTTTTAATGCCTGTCAGAAATGGCGAAAAATACATAAAGAATGCTATTGACAGTGTCTTGAATCAGACACTGACCGATTTTGAATTTCTTATTATAGATGACGGTTCAACAGACCGGACTGTGAAAATCATTCAGGACTATGCAGATGAAAGAATACATTTGGTCAAAAGAAAACATCAATTCATTCAAAACTTAAATGAAGGATTGCAGTTAGCTTCCGGCGCTTATATCGCACGCATGGACGCAGACGATATCATGCATACAGAACGATTAAGAATTCAATTAAAACGAATGAAAAAAAATCCGGATATCACAGTTTGTGGTACATGGGCTAAGATTTTCAGCGATAAGGGCAACGAAAGAAAAATTTCTCATCTTGGATATGGAATTATACATGAACCTGTATTGGAGTTACTAAAATATAACATGCTACTTCACCCTAGTGTGATGATTAAAAAAGAGTTTCTGCTTAATCACCATATTAAATATCAAAATTACCCCTGTGTGGAAGATTATAAATTGTGGTTTGATATAGCGAAAGCTGGAGGAATATTATTTGTAGAACCACAAGAACTATTAATGTTTAGAAGAAGTGATACGCAGGTCACCGTAACGAAGAAAGAGGAAATGTCTTTAGGTTCAATACGCTTGAGAAAGGAAATTCTTCTCTATCTTCTCTCTGTATATAATAATAAAACATTAAATAGCCTATTATCCGATTTTGAAAATTTAGAAAAGAATAAATGGATGTCTAATGAAGACATATTTCGTTTTTTTGTGAATCTATTTAATAGAATACAACGCGATACGATGGTTTAATCTTTCAATTGAAAATTAATAAATTATTTTAGATATAACTAGGACAATCATGAATATCGCTTTTTTATCTTCATTAAACCCTAATGATCAAAATAACTGGTCAGGTACTCTTTACTCTCTATACACTTCACTTCAAAAGAAACATAGGGTGATATGGGTAGGCGAAACTGTGTTTGCTGAGGTTTGGGAATTCCACAAAGCCAATTTCAAAAACAATGAAACATTCTTTCCTGAAAATTATGCGTTGCTTTTTGGTAAATCGTTTTCTGACCTATTGAAAAAGGAATGTTATGATGTAATTATATGCCGAGATTATTTTTTTTCCGCATATCTCGTTTCGGATGTACCACTTATTTATATTGGAGATACTACATTTCATCTGTTTAATCAATACATGAGCTGGCAGGACGAAAGTCTTGCCAAACTAGCCGAACAACTGGAATCACTCGCTATACAAAAGGCGGATAAAATTATTTATTGTTCGGAATGGGCAAAACAGAGCGCAATGCAGGATTACAATGCTGATGCCAAGAAAATAGAAGTGGTTGAATTTGGAGCGAATATCATAGAAAACATCCCGATTCCAGATAACGTATCGCCGATAAATGCACCATGTAACCTCTTATTTATCGGAAGAAATTGGAATATGAAAGGTGGAAACAAAGTACTTGAAATTTATCATAATCTAAAAGGAAGGGGATTTCAATGTACGCTCACTATTATAGGAAGTGAACCTCCAATGTCCTTACCAAATGATCCGAATATTGAAATATACCCTTTTATTGACAAAACAAACTCCAATGACAGGTTAAAATTTCATGAGATCCTGACACGATCGCATTTTCTGATTCTACCCACTCGTTTTGATTGCTTTGGAATAGCTTTCTGCGAAGCATGCGCCTATGGTATTCCATCGTTAGGTACTAATGTAGGAGGTGTATCACAAGTTATCAAAGAAGGAGAAAATGGATTTCTGTTCAACATCGACGCTTCTTCGCTGGAATATGCAGATAAAATTGAAGAGACATTTAATAACCATACAACATATTTCGAACTAATGAAAACAGCACGAAAGGATTTTGAAGAACGTTTAAACTGGGATATATGGCTCGATAAAAGTAATAAGATCATAGAACAGCTCGCATCCGAGCATCAACCGGATTTTTATCTACCGGTTTATGTTATCAATATGAAAGAAAGAGTGGAACGTAAGCAACATATAATTAAGGAGTTCGACAACAAGGAAGAATTCGAGTTAAATTGGGTAGAAGCATCGGTTCATCCTATCGGTGCAGTAGGATTGTGGAATAGTATGATCAAAATCATAAAAATGGCAAAAGAGAAAGGAGATGACATCATTGTCATTTGCGAAGACGACCATTATTTCACGGAAAATTATTCTCCCAAATTACTGTTCAAAGAAGTTACAGAAGCTTATATACAAGGAGCGGAAGTACTTACTGGTGGTATTGGAGGATTTGGACAAGCGATTCCTGAAGGATATCATCGCTATAAAGTAGACTGGTTTTGGTGCACGCAGTTCATTGTTGTTTATAATCGTTTTTTTGATAAGATGCTGGATTATTCATTTCAGGATACTGACACAGCCGATGGAGTTATATCCAAACTAGCCACAAACAAAATGGTTATCTTTCCTTTTATCTCAGAACAAAGGGACTTTGGGTACTCGGATGTTACTCAAAGTAATATGGAACAGCAGGGTAAAATAAGAGAGCATTTTGCAAGAGCGAATAAACGAATGGAGTTTGTCTCCCAAAGTAATATGCAGTCCAACATACCAAAAAATTATTTCTGAAGTCAAACACAGATAAGATTCGCAAAAATAGAAAATACTAACTCAAACTATAAATTATTACCAATCAAAGTTCCTCTTTATGAGTTTATAAAATTTCTCATTATATGGCTTGAAAAAAGCTTTAAGCTTATTACGAATATCACTAGGTAATTTTACATTATATTGTGAGACAAACTTATCATCTAAATTTATTGTATTCCAATCCACATAGGAAATATTTAGAAATTGTTCAATCTTTCTGAGTGTAGATATGCGATTGTTTTTTAATTCACGATGTTCAATAACTAAAATATTCTCCACAGGAAAAAACTGATAATAACGCTCTAATTGTTCATAATAAAATCCACGATGTAGAAAATCAGGAAAAAAATCTATTGGCGTATTCTCCTGATTTCTTATCTTTTCTATTTCCTGATTGACCCAATACGAAAAGGGAAAATTCTGAGTATCAAGTAGCTTCTTTAATAAAATATTCAATTGTTCTTTATCAGAGAAAAGTTCATATTCATGTAAAAGCTGGCTTTTCCTCCAATTTATCAACATGTTATATTGCGAATAAGCTCTATCAATGGGATTTCTAACAAGAAAAATAAATTTCAAATGAGGATTGTATTCAAAAAGTCTTTCAGGAACCTCATGCCAATAAGAATACCAAGTAGTAGATTCAAACAAAAGACTATCGGATAAAGAATAACGGAAAGGAGGATATTCCTTCCACATATATTCCATAAAAAATGGAAATCCTTTCGCATATTCAGTTGGGTAAAGAAAAAAACCGGGCTCTTTAAAAAATGATCCCCAACAAGAAGGATGATGATGAAGGTAGTCATGCAAAGCAGTACTTCCTCCCTTTTGAGTTCCAATTATCATAAAATCTATTTTTCTAAACCAATTCGTTATCTCGTCCAATAAAGGATACATTAGTTTGTACGGACGTAGCTGAGAACCAAAAGTTGTAGCGCATTTCCAATAGCACTGAGGAGAATAAGATAAATACAAGTCAAATATATTTCCCCATACTGGTTTAGTGTTGAATCTCCATTCTCGTTCTCTCGAATGTTTCCAAGCAACCCAAAACTGTCCTTCAGTTTTTTCTAATTCTTCCGATAATACATCAAGTAACGTAGGAAGGTGGAAAACAACGACAGCAGCCTTTCCAAGCAGTCTTTTATCTAGAGTAACCTCCCATCCTTTTGATTCGAAACCTGAAGATAAGTGAAAAGGCAAATATTCTGCATTATTATACAACAAAATTAACGAACTATTTTTCATACATCCCAATCACTATTCTCTACCACATTCTTCATAACCGCTAGTTTTTTATAACTACTGCAAAATTAACATTTTATTTATTGGAACAAATCAATTCTCCCACTTTTCTATCAAAAAACAAGACAACTAACCAGTTTGAATAGCATTTGCCGTAATATTTAGCTATCATTTCGAAACATACTGGTCCACAATCTTTTACATCCATTTGACACTTTCAGGAAAATTGTCATGTTTACATAAAAAAAGATTCATATTCTTTACAAAGATGCGAAATTTATTTCTATCTTTACAGAATCACACAACTTTAAATTAATACTCATGAAGCAGAAACAGACTTTTATATGGTTTATGTGCTATTGTTTTATAATCAGTAACACAACATTGGGTCAAACTAAAACCCTGCCAATCTCGAACATGATTTTGAATTTTAGTAAATCTGAAGTAAAAAATACACCTATGCAATCCATAGATGGCTTTGAAGTAGACGCAGTTGTAGTTAATAAAGATCTTTTTCCATTTTCAGAACCAAAAATAAATTTAGAATATGACAAAATAAAATGGAGTTTATTGTATACCCCTTCTTCCAGCGATCCTTTAAGACGTACCCTCACTTTAATGCAGATCGAAGGCGAAAATGGAATTAGTCTTATAGATGAATTAGCCGATAAATATGGAAAAAACAGCAATGGAGTTCCTGCTGTCTGGTATTCGGGAAAGATTGATGTTTTATTATGCCCGTTAAATATGTTTGGAGAAATTGTATCTAGAGAAAAAGCTGTATTAACTATTTCTAAGGGTATTGTTATCTCACAAGAAAATGTACCTATAAAAAAAGGAAGCATAGAAAAAAAGTCACAGAAAGCAATGATGTTAGATGGTTGCTGGCATGATAGTATGCGATATAATGATTTGGGGGCATTAGAAAAGTTTGTAAACCAAGATGCTGTAAAATCATCGATAAAAGCATTTGCGTTATCTATTTTAATTGTAACCGATAACCAAGGTAAAGAATCAGGATATATTTTAGCCCCTCAAAAAACAGAAAAACAAGAAGAGAAAATATTGGTTAATAATCTTCTAAAGCGTATTAATCAGCTACCTCCTTGGAGTTTTGGATGGTTGGAAACAATAAATGGTTCAATTTTTCAAGGACGATATTTGAAAGCAGACTATTCGCAAAATACGGGCTGGAGATTTAATGATTATTTTCATTAAAACGACTCTGTCATAAAAAATAAAGTTATGAAAAAGTTTCTTTTGCTAAGTATCTTATGTTATACTTATACCGTTTATGCCCAACATTATATTCCAGTAAAAAAGATGATATCTAACTATAAAGAGCAAAAAGCTATCGATGCTTTGAAGAATTATGATATTGTTTATAACATTGAAGAATCTCCCGAAGCAGGAGTATTTATGGAAAAATCTCTATTACCATCCGATTTACCAAGACCTAAAGATATTCGTGCAGAATGGCGTTTTGAATATTCTTCAGGACAAAAGGCTATGTTATACTTAAAGAAAATATATTCATCAAAAGAAGGAAAGTCGAATGAAGCATTGATCTATAAGAATAAGTTGGCTGAAAAATATGGAAAAGACGATTTAGGGATTCCTGCAATATGGTATTCGGGGAAGATAACAGCCTTATCGTGTCCCAAAGACTTATTTGGAGAAATTGTGACGAAGAATGTAGCTGAGTTTGACATAGAAAAGGGACAGGTTATATCACAAAACTTTCTAAATATTGCAAAAAACGGAACGATGGAAGGTCCTCGCTGTCCTCGTCCTACTATCAAGTATTCGCCTATTGCCAGTACAGATGGTTGCTGGTATAGTAATCTTCAATATAAACTGGATTTATTAGAAGAGTTCGTTAATGATAATTTGAAAAAGCATAAAACATCAACCACAAAATTTGGCGTAGATATCTTGTTGGTGACGAATAAAAAAGGGAAAACGACCGGATATTTATTATCACCCAATGAGATCATGAATAAAGAGAATCAAGCTCTGACCGAACAATTAATAAAACAGATCAGCAAGTTGCCTCGTTGGAGTTTTGGATGGTTACAAACGATAAACGGTTCTATTTTCCAAGGACGGTATGTAAAAGCAAACTATTCATCGGATACAGGATGGAAGCTAGAGGATTATCTTCATTAGAACAAAGAGTAACTTCTACTCAAAAGTAAAAGCTACTCTTCATTCCGTATAAGATTGGGGATATTCAGTAAATTTCCCTATTTATTTGCTTTAATACGTTGCCCGTCCGCCTGAACAGCGTACAGTTCCGCTCCTTCAATGTCTGCTCCGGCAGGTACGGTAAATACAAACCGATTGGCAAACCATACTTTTTTGCCACCCTTGATTAATTCGAAAGCAACCGCCTGTTCGCCATTAGTCACTGTGTACGTTCTTCCGAAAACAGAATAACTTACAGTCTTAGTGATTTTTACATTGTTCTGGAATGTTTCGAAATACCCTACATCTCCCCCATCTTCGGATATACCTTTTTGGTTGCCTCCGGCTCCTGCCTGATATCTCCGGTCTTCAATATATTCAATAGGCGGACACTTGGTAGGGAATGTTTTCATATAAGCCAGCGTCTGATTAATCATATCCTGTGTTACGGTATATGAAAAGCTTCCGTAAGCATACAACTTGAAACTGACCGGAATAAAGAATCCCCAAGCATCAAAGAATTCGGTCATATCCATATTGGCAGCTTTTGCTACGTTGCGCGCATACATCAGCTGTGCTGCTCCCGGATCATTGAAAGGTAACCAGAATTCAGGAGTACGTCCTTGTTCAAATATCTTGCGGATGGTGTTCGGTTTCTTACCGATACGTTCGAAATAGGTCCACAATTGTTGGTTGAGGCGCATGTGCATTTCGGAAGCTTCTCCCTGATACAGTCCGTATTTGTTGGCATCATCGGCTGTCATATCCTGAGGAGTAAATGCCAGCGTGTTCGGATCTCGCGGATGCATGAATCTGCTCCAAGGGGTCGGAGGCGCATATCGGTAAGCAGCCAATGTTCCGATAGAACTTCCACGTGAGCCCCACTGATTTATCTTGTATACCACATAATTAGAAAAGAGATTATTACTTGATTCCGTAGTGCTAGGCCAATTGATAGCCCCCTGATGCATGTGCCCGAGTTCATGTCCCGGTCCCCATTCATTATCTTGATTCTTGTCCATATCGCGCGGATCGAAATTATTTTTGAAGCCCCATCCGTCTTTTGTACTTACATCACCGGCTGCCATATTAATGTAATAATTGGTAGCATAAAGTCCGTCAGTGAAAGTCGTGACATGCATCAATGAATTGAATTCTCCCGTTTTTGAATAGGTATCGATAGCAGCCAGTTCCTGTTCCCAGTCTATCAGGTTATCCCATCGTTCCATTCCTCTTACTACCCCATACTGTTTGAAGTTGTCCTGATTTTGCAATAAGTCTTTCAATGCTGTAAACAGAATCTTCCTGCCTTTCAGAACAAACACACATTTATCAGCCCCATCCAAAGTAACAGATTTTGCCTTCCGGATATATTCACGGAACTGGTCATCGGTTTTATCTACTGTCAGATCCCATACATTGAAGCCTACACGTGCGTGTTCCGCTGTCTCCACATACTGAGGCGGAAAGTGTATTTTCACTGCCGGCATGCCACGGGGATCAAGTTTCTGGTAGATAACAAACAGATTTCCTGCACGTGAGAAAGAAAACTTGTTGATTCCATTTTTCAGAAACCGTTCCTCACCGTCAGGTCCCAGATCAGAGCAACATCTCAGTGAAATGGATTCACCTTGCGGAATACCGTCCACCAAAACGACCATCTCTTCTCCCACATTCGTTATGATACCGGTAGGGTTGCAGAGAGGTGAGTAGTAATTGGTTCTCAATTTATCTCCCCAATATTCGGGCACGCTATATGCTTGATAAGACTGTATCCTGAATCTCTTTTCTGCTTCGGGATAAGTATTGCCCTGCAAAGACCTTGCCAGCACATTGAAGAATGCCGGAAGTCGGTTGATGACTTCGTCGGAAGCGTCCGGGCGGAGTTCACTGCATGAAAGGTCGGTGAATACAGTTGTCAGTTGTTCATCAAGCGGATTTTCCATAGCATGGAAAAATTCCATCTCGTCACAACTAACGAAATCATTCAATCCACTCTTAACTACAAATTTAACAGCTGCGGGTACAACCGGATCGTTCAATAATATCCTGTGACTGCCTCCTGCTCCTTTAAAATCATAATCTTGTATATGAACAAAATCCGCACTTCCTTGAGGCTTGATGTAAAGTTCGAATGCTCCGAAATTACCGTTACCATTTCGGCTGTGATACAGGATATAGTCTAGCGAAAGCTGATTCTGGTCGAATTGATATTCAAGAGTAACGGGGAATTTAGCAGCTTGACTCCATGTGGAGTGATAACAGGTTCCGCCGAACTGACCGTCATAAGACTTCGATATATCCTGTCCCGGCTGATGGTCAGTGTCGTATCCGCCGGTAACTTTCAATTGTACATCTTTCTCCGGATTCACCTCCGAAATATCACTCGATTTCTTTTGTTGTTTGATTTCCGACTGGTCATAAATGTTTGTATTTTCTTTGGATACAAACTTGATCGTAGCATTCCTTTCTGTAGCCAGAGGATTGGAAGCTATGGAGAATATTCGTGTACTGGATGCCAGATCGGCTCTTGTATCAGATACTTCTTTCTCGATAATCCAGTCTTTGGCTTCCTCCGGAATAACTACTTCATAGTCAGTATTGGAAAGCAAGTTGACTTCCTGATGATCTTTTCCTGCCCCCGCCACCTGAATGACACGGCTCTCTTCAGCCACTTCAATGATCAGGTCACCGCCTGTCTGCACAACTCTGAGTTTAGCAGTCAGTGCATTATTGGTGATAGTAATATTTCCTTCTCTGACTCCTTTTTCGGGACTGGATGTTGCCGAAACCGTCAGTTCTGTATCCGATGCTGTCCTTGCCGTCAGCCATTCTTTTCCCTCGGTTACCGATGCATTCCACTCCCGGTTCGATTTGACAGGTACGGCTACTTCCCCACCCTCTTTCTTGAATCCGATGGATTTCTGGACTTGCAGTACCGGTTCTCCCTGTAACTCCTTATCATCACTCTTGCAGGCATATAGAGCAGTGACTCCCACCAGCAAAATAAGAGAGATACATAACGTATGTTTCATTTTATCCAATAACATAGTATTATATTTTTTGTTGTTTTTCCATTTCGTAGACCAGACTATCCAGATCGAAATCAATATTATATTCATTCTCTATCTGAATCTTTTTGATTTGCTTCACCAGTGAGTGTGGCTTCAGTCTGCGGATCATCTCTATTTCCAGGAGTCTGTCCGGAAAACGTTTGCGAATAGCATCGATATCTTTCATATAGAGGCTGTCCGCTCCCAGATAAAGTGCATTGGCTGATTCCTCAAGAATAAATGCACCCAAACTGTCGGGATATTGTTCGAGCACTGCCTGTAGAATTTCCATACTTTTTTCAAAACTTTGATGTGCCTCAGCATTCATATCTCTGGCTGCCTGAAACAATCCCAACTGAAACATATATTCTCCTGTTATCGCTTTTTTCTCCATAGCAAGTAGCTGTATACATAATGCAGAATCCAGTTCACCCATTTCAGCCAGCAACTTAGCTTTGGTACCATAATAATCGGGATTAAGACTATCAATCGACAGTGCCCGGTCTAAAAGGCTGATGCACTTCCGGGTGGAATCGACATCATAAGATGATTGTAAAATAGCTACCGCCTTTTGATAAAAACTGTCAGCACTGAGATTTACAGGATGAGGACGAATGTCCGGTTTCTGCTGTGAATGACAACCGATAGCTATGCAGATTACCAGCAAAACAGATAGTATGATACTCAGTTTCTTTGTTTTCATGTATATGATTCTAAATAGTCGGATAATATAAATAAAAAAAATGAACTGGCAAGGAGTTTTATAAGAAAATGTGCCTAAATTTCAATCTTATTCACTCCTCGCCAGTCTTTCACTTAGTTTGTCAGATGCCTAGTTCTTTTCTGGCCCAAGCCTCATCGTGATCATTTATCTTATAAAGATAGATACCAGCCATGTTCCACCAACCGTTACCTCCACTTGGATCTATCGGATCGACATCACGACGAGCTTCCGGGGTAAAGCGAATGTACTTATATGGTTTGCCAACTTTTATATTTTCATTAGGTTCAACGTGTTGTCCTCTGCTGCCGGGTAATGTATAAGTTTCTTTGCCCATCAGCGTCCAGGTATTGCCATTGTCGCTTCCCCAGATACCTACACGTTTTACGTCCCCGGCACCATTACCATTATTTCGGCCATCATACTCAAAACGCAAGGACTGCAATGGCAATTCCGACATATTGATTTGCAGATAATGAGGCTGCTTATTGGGTGATGTTCCGCTCCATATTGTATGATAATAGGTATTTATATTATCATCGACCAAAGCTGCAAGTGATCCTTCGGACGGTTCGGTCGCATTGGCAGAGAACATATCGACTGTAAGAGCAATGCGTGCCTTGATAACAGACTCTTCGGAAGTTCCTCTTACAGTTGCAGGCTGTTCCGTCTCCATACCTGTAGGACCGTATGTTTTGATGGTAAACTCATATTCACCGCCACATTTGAATGTGTTTTCTACAATGAATAAGGTAGTAGTATTATCAGCAATTTCCAGTTCTTTATCTTCTTTCGTTACAGGATCATGATAGATGACTTTCATCTTTGTAAAATTCACATTTACAGGCATTTCCCATTTCAACTTAATAAATCCCGCTCCCGGAGTAGCTGTTGGATTTTTCACGCCTTCAGGAGGAACCGGAACAAATTTCTCTTGCGTAACAGTGACAGTGAACTCATTAGGCTCTATCGGATCAGTGCTTCTGAATGTGATATGTCCTACTCGTTCTTCCTCTATAGTATTAGGCTGGATGATGAAACTTTCGGAAGCATCGCGCATACCTCTCGTGGCAGGCAAAGGCGTAATCCATTCGCGGGCAGAAGCCTCCACTTCATAAGTATACGCATCTGCAGGCCCATTTACTTTGAATGGAATCGTGATCGTTTCTCCGGTAGCTTTCACCTGATATTCCTTCTTTGATTCGTCAATGTCAACAATATATCCTCTCGGCTGCTGCTTGATAATGAGTGTACCGACACAATTATAGTTTTGTGATGACTGCAGAGTGACTGTACAATATCGCACAATGGTATCGGTATTCTGGTTCAGAGTAAATGTCAGGTTCTTCTTGACTGTGTTCTCTGCTCTTTCCGCTTGCTGTGATTTCTTTGCCTTCGGCTGCTCCGGTTCGTTAAAACGTACCCAATCACAGGTATCCGGCACGGTAATAACATCCAGATTCAGATTGGTACTTACCGGAATAGTCAGAGAAGTCACTTTAGAATCCACTACTTTCATTCCATCAGCCGTCAATCCTTCCACTTCTATCACCGGTTCCAGACCGAACTGTTTGACATTAATGGAATAGCTCTGATGACCGTAAGCTATCGTGATTTCCGCTATGCGCTGTTTATAATCCTCATTCTCGCCGGCAGATACCGTGACTTTACCTTCTTGTTTTTGTAGCTTGCACCAGCCGGCATTCGAACTTGCCGTCCAGTTATCGAGCGCCACGTTGGTCTCCACTTCTATCTCATGTTCACCGCCGGCAAGGGGAAAAACGACAGCCGCCTGACTCTCGCTGGGGACGGTCAAAGTCAGCACATTGAACTCTGTTTCATAATCGGGACCGCAGGAAGAAAGAGCGATAAATGTCCCCAAGACTCCTGCCAGTCCGATAGTTAGTATATTTTTTTTCATATCATTAGATGCATTACAAGTTTTCTACTCTTGGATTGAATTGGTATCTCAGTTTAGCATTTACCTCCCTGTATCGGTCGGTAGACTGCAAACGGTATTTGTAATGGAGACGGAACTCCTTATAATAAGTGGCACGTCCGTCGGGTGTCCGGATGACATTCAGCAAATACGTATTGTCATACTCTCCGATGGGAGTCAATTGCATTACGTCGATATCCTTATATGGCAGGATAGTGAGCTCTTTTGCCAGCGGATTCTCGGGTAACTGTTCTCCCATTTCCAGAATAATGCTTCCTTTATTGATGATATCCAGTGCAGTGGTATAGTCACTGAAACTTTCATCGCCTGCCATCAGACGTACGGAATTCTCTGAAATAGGAAATACACGATTGGAATTCGTCGGACGACGGACTTCACTGGTTCCATCCGTATTCGGAATGATAATGGTACTACTCGTATAATTGTAATATGTTGCCGTTTGTGTGGATGCATAATAATTTTCCTTATGAATGCGAAGCAGCACGTGTCGCTTCTTCGGATTACAGTCCGGTGTCTTCAGCGAATCAATCTTATATTCGAGAAAATAAATGGAGTCGGGTGAAATCTTATCCAGATTTTTCAGATACACCGGAAACATCGCTTTGGAAGAGCCGGCAGGAATAGTCATTTCCATAGTCGGAAACTCATAACATTCTTCCGGCAAATACTTCGCGAAGCGTGCTTTATTGATATCGAAATTAGATTTGTTGTAAGCTCTCAACAATGTATCGGAGTTTTGCAGTGCTACTGCAAACGATTCATCGGAAGCCTGCGAACCACTTAATGAAGCCACCACGAAAAGGGTATCTCCTCCCTGCTGCAACTCGGCTACCTGGCGATCGTACACCAGGCTCGAATTACTGAGCAAATTTACTTCTTTGCGGAATTGTTCCTGAGCGAAATCATAGTTATCGCAACCACTTATTACAACCAAAGCAGAGCAAAGAATTATAGTTACTATCTTCTTCATATTTTCTTTCTGTTATTCTTGTTTTTCATTATCTGTCCCATCCCGGATTCTGATCCATTGCGGGAACTTTCAGTAATTCATCATGGCGAATCGGCATAAATACCATTTTGGGCAGTGCAACACGGTCACGGATATTCTGCTGATCGATCGTCACAATATTCCAGAATCCCGGATTGCCACTGACATCGGTACGATCTTTTTGTACATCCAGTCCCCGCCAATTGGACATATTTGCATCATCTGTGAGGAAAGTACCCCATCTGCGGGTATCGAAATAGCGGTAGCCTTCGTTGAAGAGTTCTACTTGCCGTTCGTTACGGATAATCTGTTCAAATCTGTTCGCGTCGTTCATATCACTCAAAGCCGGACCGGGCAACCCGACACGATAGCGGATCATATTGAAGTATTTAGCCATTTCCTGAACATCACGGCTGACAGTAACTTCGACATCCGTACCTGTCATATCAGGGGTGGTAACGGTTACTGTACCCGTTACGTTGTTCAGTGCCTCCACATATTCCAGCAAAACTTCCGCATAACGGATGATGGCAAACGGTTTGGGACTGGTTATGAATGAACCTTTCACATTCCCTTTTCCACCAGCCCATGAATCATCCGGATGAATATACTTGACAGGAGTATAACCGCTGATATTATAATCGTTGACATTGCTCCCCGCACCAGCCAGTCCGGCTTTCGAATCATCGTGCGAATACCAGAACTGCTGATTGATATAGCTTGCATCAGAAGAAGCTGAATTCATAGTCCACTGGCGTCCGGGAAATCCGATGGAAGCATAAAAACGTGCAGAACGATTGTCATACATCTTCGGTACATCTCCCCTCAACTGGTAGCTCCCCAATACTTTATTAGTGCCAATTGTCTGGCTCAAATCCGCCACATACGGATAGTCCGCCGATGCATTGTGTATGTCTCTACCGTCCATCATCAGGAAGCAATCAACCACTCTCTGGGGTACGGACATACCGCCCCAGCCTCCGAAACCTACCGGGAACGAGTGCTTCGTGTAGTCACGCACATTGACGGATGACATTGCCCAAATAAACTCTTTGTTAGTGGATATAATACCTTCACCGTTGAACATATCAATAAAAGAGTGGAAAGGATCAATACCACCTGCACCATCGGGGAATGGAGCTGTAGGAACATTATCTGCCAATGGATATGGATGCTGGTTGTCCGGCATCACCGTAAACAGCGAATAGTAATCCATATCAATCACCTGTTTTGCAGCAGCGGCTGCTATCGCCCAGCGGTCGGGATCGTAAGTCTGGTTTACGTAATCGGCACCGTCGCTTTTACGTTGCCAGTTGCTGAAACATTGACGGGCAGCATCACCGCCATTAAACAACGGAGAAGCCTGGAACAGGCGCAAACGGGCTATCAGTGCCAAAGCCGCTCCTTTCGTAGGACGATCAGAATAACTGATACTCTGTTCGGTCGGTCCGTAAATGCCTTGCGTAGCAAGTTTGAATTCATTGCATATATAATCCACAGATTCGTCGTATGTAGACCGTTCCCTGTTATAGTATTCCGCCGATTCGGAAGTGCTCAGCACTTCATCCCCCACAATCAGCAGCGGACCGTAGTTCATCAGTAAATGGTAGTAGGCATAACCGCGCATAAAGTGTACATATCCGATATAGCGTCTTCTGTCAGCTTCCGTCATATCGGGCACTTTGCCGACATTTTCCAACATCCGGTTGCATCTTGTCACTACTACATACATAGTATACCACAAATCCCGCGGCAGGTTTCTGCTGTTAATTTTACCGATACTGAACTGCGCTCCCCAGAATTCGCTAGTTTGCCATCTGACGGTTATCTCGTCCGAAGCAGTTTCTCCCGGATTCCATGAGTTTCCCCAAATGGCACCAGCATCTGGAAAACGGGTCGGGGTATTCCAAAGATATCCTTCGGCATTCTTCATGCTATGGAAAATGGAATCTTCCTTGAATGTAGCCTGGAAATAGCTGTCTACATCCAGAAAGTTGCAGGAGCTGAACAGTAAAGAACTGCCAATGACCGCTCCCAAAAGTATTTTAATTCGATTTTTCATGAATTTTCAATATTATGTGATTAGAATCTTAAGTATACCTGGAAAGCATAAGTAGCAGGTATCGGATAGACAGCACCATTTGCCGAAGCCTGTTCAGGATCAAAGTATTTCACTTTGTCGATAGTGAACAGATTGTTGGCAACAAATTCCAGATCAACGGAGGACAATCCAACCGATTTAATCCATGGCAGATGTTTCAGGCTGTATCTCAGACTGACTTCCTGAAGGCGCAGGAAAGACCCGTTCCGTCTCCAAAAAGAAGAAAGCTGGGAGTTGTTCGTGTTTTTGCCATAAGAAAGCCGTGGAAATTCCGCATTCGGATTCTCTGTAGCAGTAGTTCCCGAATACCATGCAGGGGTCCATCTGTTCTTGGGATTGTTAGCTAGTTTGATCACATTTCCCAAGTCTCCGTTATAAAACGGAATCCATCCGTAGTCATTGCCAAGTCCTGCACGATAGTAATCCACTTTCGCAGAACCCTTGAACAAGATACTCACGGTCAAATCTTTCCACTGAAAATCGCCGCCGAATCCATACATCATTCTAGGCAACTGGTTGGAGTAAGACAAAGGCACCTTGTCGTCTTCATTGATAATGCCGTCTCCGTTCACATCACGATATTTAATGTCACCGGGACGTATCGTTCCGAATCCACTTTGGTCAGGACTGGTATTGATCTCCTCTTTACTGGCGAACAGCCCCTCGGAGATGTATCCGCGCAAAATATTAAAAGGCTTGCCAGTCACACTGAGATAATCATAAGGTAATTTGTTCTCTTCAAAATAGTCAATGACGTTTTGTGAGAACGTATAATTAGCACGAATGGTAAAATTCATATCCTTGTTGATCTGGTGGAAAAACTCAATGTTTCCGTCCGATCCCACACTATGCATACGTCCTACATTCGATTTCGGATAGGTCACCATACCTACAAAAGAAGGCAACGTCACACGATCCTGAAAGATATGATCACGAGTATCCCGGAAAATGTCGACAGTAAAAGACAGCTTGTCATGAAAGAACTTGGCGTCGATACCCAGATTTGCCTTCTTCGCTACTTCCCATTTTAAGTTGTCGGCTCCAGTATAGGTTTCTGTGATACCATTATAGCGGTATCCCCAGGCAGATCCGGCGTGATTGTCAATCATAGTCATATAAGGGAAACGTCCTACGCCTGTATAATCGTTGACGGCAACAATCTGGTCGTTTCCTACAATACCGTAAGAACCGCGAAATTTCAGAAATGTGAACCAAGGCAGTTTCTCAGACCACCAGTTATAAGAGGAAGGAACCCATCCGACAGCAATGGAAGGAAAGAAACCGAATCGTTCGCCTTTTTTAAACTGGGCAGAACCTGTATAACCAAAATTCGCGTCAATAAAATAACGGTTTTTATAGTCGTAAGAGATACGTCCGGAGAGATTCTGATGACGCTTGGGAATGCTGCTGATACCCAAATCATCAATGGCTCCCCATTGAGAATCCTTCTCATCTTTCATATAGTATTCGAGCAACGCACCGAAAGTATGATCGCCGAATGTCCGGTTCCAATTAGCTTTTGCTTCCAGGTAGTACTGTCTGTAAGCGTGTTCAGCATCTCCGTATGCCAAACTTTGTTGTGAAGAGCGCAGTGATTTAATCAAAACTCCCTGTGCCGTTCGCCCGGTAGCACGGTAAAGATCCGGCCAGATAGAACGGTACTCACTGAAATAACCGATATGCTCTGTCATCCCTTGTACGGATAATGTCAGTCCTTTCAAGAATCCCTTGAATTCTTGTGTCAATTTAAGCGTCAGCATGTTTCGGTTATCCTCACTTTGCATATATCCGGTATTATTCAGCATGACGTAGGGAGAAGCCAATGTACGCTGTCCTCCATATACGGGTAACGTACCATCGGAGTAAGTAACCGGAAACAGAAGTGGTGTCAACTGCTGGACAGCAGACCATACTGCGTCTGTATTCATTCCGCCCGGGCTGACATAGGAATTGACATATCCGTCCACACCGAAATACAACTGGGTTGTTTTGGTCAGATTCATGTCGATATTGGCACGATAGTTCAGCTTGTTTACGCTCAATGGTTTCTTAAACAGGTTTTCTTCCTGACGATAAGCAGCACCTTCATCCTGATAACCTATCGATAAAAAATATCTGGCAACATCACCTCCTCCTTTAGCACTGACATAGTAATTCTGTTGGATAGAATTATGTTTCATGATTTCATCCATCCAGTTTACATCCGGGTAGAGGTCCGGATCCAACTTATTTTTGATAAGGTCTAGTTCCAGACGGGTATACAGATCATCTTCTCCCGACATTGCTCTGGCTTCATTGGCAAGAAGCGCGTAATCATAAGCTCCCAGATATTCGGGCAGACGTTTGATATGGGATATTTTCATGGTAGCACGTCCGGTCACTTCCAGTTTTCCGCTGGTACCGCGTTTGGTAGTCACCAATACTACACCATTGGCCCCGCGTGTTCCATAGACAGCCGTCGCTGCAGCATCCTTCAGAATGCTGAATGATTCAACGTCATCGGTATCAATATCCTCCAGCCTTCCTTCGATACCATCGATCAGCACCAATGCTCCGGTACCGGCTCCGAAAGTACTGATACCACGAATCCAAAAGTTAGAGATATTTTTCCCCGGTTCACCCGAACTCTGCATAGTGATGACACCTGCCATTCGACCTCCGATCATATTATTAAGAGAGGTGGCGGGAGTTTTCAATTGCGCGACATCGATTGTGGTAATTGCACCTACTACCGAGACTTTTTTCTGCGAACTCATACCCGTTACCACTACTTCGTCAATCTTAGTCTCGTCTTCTTTCATGACAATCTTAAGTTTCTCTTCATCTTTGGTAATCAGCATCTCGACATTCTTCATACCGACCGACTGGAATACCAACGTAGCATTTTTCGTCACTCTAATTTTGAATTTTCCGTCCAAATCCGCTACCACGCCGACTCCCGGTTCATTCTTTACATAAACAGCCGTACCTACCAATGGCTCACCGGATGCATCCACAATCACGCCCGCCACTGTAAACTGTGTCTTCGTTTCGTTCTGACTGTAACCTGCCAATGGAATGAGTATCATCAGCAGCACAATCAATAAAAGATTTTTTTTCATATATGTATTATAAAAGGTTATTCTATAGACAATTTACGAATCACTTTATTTCCGGTATCAGCAACATACACGATTTGTCCATCGGCGCTGACAGCAACTCCGAAAGGATGATTGAACATAGCGATGTCCGGACCACCATCTTTATAGCCCTTCATTCCCGGAAGTCCGATAGGGGTACTTACGGTAGCTTTGTCTATTGACAATCTTGTATCAATCACTCGTATACAATTGTTACCACAATCAGCGATATACAACTTACCGTCTTCCGTAAAACAGATCTGGTGGGGATTATTAAACTTGGCATTTCTCAGTAGACCGTCTTCCCATCCTTTTCCTGCAACTTGTCCTTCTACTATAGCTTTTCCGGCATAACCCTCACCAGGATAGGTATTTTTATCTTTACCTTCCAGATTACCGACATCTACTCTCCATATCTGATTACCTTCAGCCATTGCGATGTAAAGCATATTTTCCTGTCCTTTGACAGGGCTGAATGCACAGTATGAGTCACAGGCATCAGGTCTGGTGGAAGTACCTACCTTCTTAAGCAGGAGTTCACAAGTACGGGTATTCGGTTTTATCCTGACCAGTTGGCCTCTTACCATCACCGTATAAATGTAATGGTCGAGCTTGTTCACCACGAAACAGTGCTTATAATTATTATCGGCGATATCCTTTGTTGCATCATCCAGCAACACTGTCAGACGACGAGGTGCATAACTTACACTTTTAGACAAAGCATAGAACCCCATACCACCATCTTCAGGAGCATACATCGTATTATCTATATCCGAGAAAGCAGGAGCATTCAGTATGGCCGCCGTACCATACTGTAGTACAAGCACTGAATTACTCTTGACAGAAGCCATGACAACATTTCCATTCGAGTTCTCTCCTTTATCATTCTTACAGGTGACGGATGGGTAATTATCTCCTCCGTGCCAAACATGACGTTCGGTGATAAAGATATTATCCTCATCATCCAGACAAATGTAGTTGGGTGCCGACAACGTAGAAGTAGCTATATCCCCTCCCACAGTAGGCTGGTCGGCATCCGGTGAAGCTTGACCTATTACGGTAGTTACACTTGTCTGAGTCTTGTAGATAAATTGTTTTCTAGCTTGTCCTTCATATTCTTTCCCGTCAGGCATCGTTCGGGCAACTAGAAGATTCATTTCTTTCTTGTACGTCAGTCCTGAAGGAACATACAAGTAGATTTTGTTTCCATTCGAGCTGACTAAGCCTGCCGGATGCTTTATTCCGTCTACATCCTCGAAGTAAACTTTCAGATTGGTAGTGTCTGATCCGAAGTTTCTGCCTTCGACGATCATAGGGGTGGCAATTCCACCGGAATCCGGATAAAATCCGGTCACTTCAATAGGTTGATCCGGATTGAATACTGCACTTCCTATATTCTTACTATCTGAACATGAAGTCAGATAAATGAATACGGCGGCAAAGAATGTCAAAAAAATAGTTCTTTTTTGCATTGTTTTTCTGTGATTAAAGGTTAATTATTAGTTTGGTTAATATAGACAAGTAGAAAACTTACTATTGTATCTAACATTATTTATAATGTGGTAGAAATAAGATGTGCATTTTTACTCTTATACGTTTGTTTTTGGGTGTGTATGCTTTATCTTAATATTTAGTAAGCTTGGGAATATATATAGTTGTGTTTGACTGTTATCATTCATTTGTTTTTCTTGGGGGTATTGAAATTTTTAATGAATTCAATCTTCCTTCAGCACTGTTCTGAGCTATGCTGAAGAAACGATAATAAAATTTTAATTTTACATCGGAGGAGGTCTATAATTTTGCATTATCATAAATAAGAGTTTTTAAATTCAGTCGTGATTGACCGATTGGGATAAGTCGCTCTAGAACTTGGTATATTAAATACAAAACATTGATATACAATAACATAAAACATACGAAAGATTACATCTGTCTAATTATGACCCGAACAGTAGAATGGAAAAACGAAAAAAGTATCGTTTGTCGATAATTAAAATAAAAAAAACATTGCGTTTACCAATTTTATTAATAACTTTACACCGTCTTAAGTAGCACACAAACTTAATAACCTTTGAAAAGCCTATGAAAACAGGAAAAAACACACTTATTGGTATAAAATTACCAAGTTCTAGAGCAACTTATCCCAATCTGTTAAGTGTAAATACGAATAATGACAATCAAGCACAACTATTCATTTTCAAACATATTAAGTAACAAAACAATGATAGCCCCAAGGAATAAATGCATAAAAAACAAAACGTATGCCCTAATTTCTACCATATATAATTAAGATTTCACCTCTTACCAGCAAGTTTAGATGAATCAAACTATAATAAGAGCAAATGATATATTACATAAAAAAATTCCAGTAACTTTCGATACTGGAATTTTATATAAACCAAAGAAATATCTTATTCCCACTCGATTGTTGCAGGTGGTTTAGAACTGATATCATAGGTTACACGGTTCACACCTTTCACCTTATTAATAATATCATTCGAAATCTTGCCCAGGAATTCATAAGGCAAATGCGCCCAATCCGCAGTCATGGCATCAGTAGAAGTCACAGCACGCAATGCTACCGCTCTTTCGTAAGTACGTTCATCTCCCATAACACCTACAGACTGTACCGGGAGCAAGATAACACCTGCCTGCCATACCTGATCATACAATCCCCAATCACGTAATCCCTGAATGTAAATATCATCAGCATCTTGCAGGATACGCACTTTTTCTCGGGTGATGTCACCAAGGATACGCACAGCCAATCCCGGTCCCGGGAAAGGATGACGGGTAATCAGATGTTCCGGCATACCCAACTCACGACCTACACGGCGAACTTCATCCTTAAATAACAAACGAAGCGGTTCGCACAATTTCAAATGCATCTTTTCGGGCAAACCTCCTACATTGTGATGGCTCTTGATCACCGTACCTGTAATAGATAATGATTCAATGCAATCCGGGTAGATAGTACCCTGAGCCAACCACTTCACATCTTTTATTTTGTGAGCCTCCACATCGAACACATCGATAAAGCCCTTACCTATAATCTTACGTTTACCTTCCGGTTCGGTCACACCAGCAAGCTCTGTAAAGAACTTCTCGCTGGCATCCACACCAATCACATTCAGACCGAGACATTCGTAATCGTTCATCACATTTTTGAACTCATTCTTACGCAACATTCCATGATCTACGAAAATACAAGTCAGGTTCTTGCCAATGGCTCTGTTCAGCAATACGGCAGCAACCGAAGAATCGACACCACCACTCAAGCCCAACACAACCTTGTCATCACCCAACTGAGCTTTCAACTCAGCAACCGTACTCTCAATGAAAGAAGCCGGCGACCAGTCCTGCTTACATCCACAAACATCGACTACGAAGTTCTTCAATATCTGCGTCCCGTCTTCGCTATGGAATACTTCCGGATGGAACTGAACTCCCCACACATTTTCACCTTCCACCTGATAAGCAGCGATATCTACTTTATCTGTCGAGGCAATCTTCTTGAAGTTATCCGGGATAGCAGTAATCGTATCACCATGACTCATCCATACCTGCGTATTCTCACGCACTCCTTTGAACAGCACATTATCCTTGCAGAAAGAAGTCAGATGCGCACGCCCATATTCGCGTGTACCAGCCGGTTCTACCTTTCCATTGTTGGTATACGCCATAAACTGTGCACCATAGCAGATACCCAAAATAGGATATTTGCCACGAATCTCACTCAAATCTACCTTGAAGGCATCTTTATCATAAACCGAAAAAGGACTTCCGGAAAGGATGACTCCTTTAATTGTTGTATCTTCTTTAGGAAACTTGTTATAAGGAACAATTTCGCAATACGTGTCCAGTTCGCGTACGCGACGACCAATCAGCTGTGTTGTCTGCGAACCGAAATCAAGAATTATTATTTTCTCCTGCATATCAATGGTTGGATTTTGAATAAATGATTTGCAAAAGTAGAAAAAAGTAGGCAAAAAGATAGAAGAATAAACAAGAAAATCGACATTTATGAGAGAAATATATCATCGGGCAAGATAAAGTCCGAAAGAAAAAAGCGAATTTGAGAAGGCTTATATATTATAAAGAGGAGGTTCTAAACAGAACCTCCTCTTTAATAATTATGGATACTTATTTCTTCTCTTTCAGCAGATCGCGAATCTCAGTCAGCAACACTTCTTCCTTGGTAGGAGCAGGCGGTGCAGGAGGAGCAGCCGGAGCTGCCTCTGCCGCTTTCTTTGTAGTCAGCTTCGTGATGAGACGTATAAATAAAAATATAGCAAAAGCTATAATCAGAAAGTCAAAAGTTGCCTGCAGAAATTGTCCGTAATCCAGAGATACGGCAGGAGCAATCTCTTTACCATCGGCTCCGACTTCTGCCGCTTTCATTACCCATTTCAGATCTGTAAAGTTCACACCACCAACCAGCAAGCCAATTGGAGGCATAATAACATTCGCCACCAACGACGATACTATCTTTCCAAACGCGCCGCCGATAACTACACCGACAGCCATGTCTATGACGTTCCCTTTCATGGCAAACGCCTTAAAGTCCTGTAAAAATGTGCTCTTTCCCATCTTTTTTCAATATTTAATGTGAATTTAATATGCGAATATAAAAACATTTTCGTAATTTTGCACCGCATTTGAAAATAAAACAAATGCGCAAGCTGAGAGATATTTGAACAAATATTATAAAACCCTTAAAAGTTTAAACAAAATGATTAAAGTAGGTATTAATGGATTCGGACGTATCGGACGTTTCGTTTTCCGCGCTGCAATGAAAAGAAACGATATTCAAATCGTAGGTATCAATGACCTTTGCCCGGTTGACTACTTGGCTTACATGCTGAAGTATGACACAATGCACGGTCAATTCGACGGTACTATCGAAGCAGATGTTGAAAACAGCAAATTGATCGTTAACGGTCAGGCTATCCGCATCACTGCAGAAAGAAACCCGGCTGACTTGAAATGGGATGCTGTAGGTGCTGAATACGTTGTTGAATCTACAGGTTTGTTCTTGAGCAAAGACAAAGCTCAGGCTCATATCGAAGCTGGTGCAAAATATGTTGTAATGTCAGCTCCTTCTAAAGATGACACTCCGATGTTCGTTTGCGGTGTAAACGAAAAAACATACGTGAAAGGTACTCAGTTCGTTTCTAACGCTTCTTGTACTACTAACTGTCTGGCTCCTATCGCTAAAGTATTGAACGACAAGTTCGGTATCCTTGACGGTTTGATGACTACAGTTCACTCTACAACTGCTACTCAGAAAACAGTTGACGGTCCTTCTATGAAAGACTGGAGAGGTGGCCGTGCTGCTTCTGGCAACATCATCCCTTCTTCTACTGGTGCTGCTAAGGCTGTAGGTAAAGTAATCCCGGCTTTGAACGGTAAACTGACTGGTATGTCTATGCGTGTTCCTACTTTGGACGTATCTGTAGTTGACTTGACTGTTAACTTGGCTAAACCGGCTACTTACGCTGAAATCTGCGCTGCTATGAAAGAAGCTTCTGAAGGCGAATTGAAAGGTATCCTGGGTTACACTGAAGATGCAGTAGTTTCTTCTGACTTCTTGGGTGACACTCGTACTTCTATCTTCGATGCTAAAGCTGGTATCGCTTTGACTGATACTTTCGTGAAAGTTGTATCTTGGTATGACAACGAAATCGGTTACTCTAACAAAGTTCTTGACTTGATCGCTCACATGGCATCAGTTAACGCTTAATTAGGAGTCTAAACATATAGGAAACCGCTGCGGGAAACCGTAGCGGTTTTTTTGTCTTCATTTTATATATTGTTAAAAAGCAAGGTATTATCCGTGGTATAACCTACAATTTTAGTAGTTTTGTACTTCTATGAAGAGAATTATGAAGAGATTATTAATAACATTGATACTAGTTTACACCATGAACAATATACTGAACGCTCAGAATCCTTTCTTCGGTCAGTATCAGACACCGCATGGTACTGTGCCCTTTGATCGGATCAAGACAGAGCATTATGAGCCTGCCATCCTCGAAGGAATCAAACAGCAGAACGCGGAGCTTGATGCTATCATACAAAATCCGGAGAAAGCGACTTTTACAAATACAATAGAAGCCTACGAACAATCGGGAAGGCTGCTGGACAGAGTGACTGCCGTATTCGGCAATATGCTTAGTGCTGAAACCAATGACGACCTACAGGCATTGGCTCAGAAAATCATGCCGTTACTCAGCGAGCACAGCAACAATATCACACTGAATGAGAAATTGTTTGCCCGCGTGAAAGAAGTGTACGCCCAAAAAGAATCCTTGCAACTGACTCAGGAACAGACCCGTCTGCTGGACGATATATACGACAGTTTTGTGCGCCACGGTGCCAACCTCGAAGGGGAAGCACGCGAACAATACCGACAGCTGACCAATGAACTGAGCAAACTGACACTCGACTTCAGCGAAAACAACCTGAAAGAGACAAACAGGTATCAGATGCTTCTGACGAATAAAGACCACATTGCCGGACTACCGGACATCATAGTAGAAGCCGCCGCCGAAACAGCCAAAAGCGAAGATAAAGAAGGATGGGCTTTCACCCTGCACGCTCCAAGCTATGTGCCTTTCATGACTTATGCCGACAACCGCGAGTTGCGCCGCAAGCTCTACATAGCATATAATACCAAATGTACACACGATAACGAATTCAACAACATCGAAATTGTAAAGAAGCTGGTAAACACACGCATGAAAATAGCCCAGCTGCTGGGATACAAGGATTATGCGGAATATACCCTCAAAAAGCGAATGGCTGAAAACAGCGACGCTGTATACAAACTGCTCAACCAGCTACTGGAAGCCTACACTCCCACCGCACAGAAAGAATACCTTGAAGTGCAGGAACTGGCGCGTCAGGAGCAAGGTAACGACTTTGTTGTCATGCCTTGGGACTGGAGTTACTATTCCAACAAACTGAAAAACAAGAAATTCAATATCAACGAAGAAATGCTCCGTCCTTACTTTGAACTGGAACAGGTAAAGAAAGGAGTATTCGGACTGGCAGAAAAACTTTACGGAATCACATTCCGGAGAAATACGGAAATACCGGTTTACCACAAAGATGTTGAAGCCTACGAAGTATTCGACAAGGACGGTAAGTTTCTGTCCGTATTGTACACCGACTTCCATCCCCGTCCCGGAAAACGCGCCGGAGCTTGGATGACCAGTTATAAGGAGCAATGGACAGATACCGCAACCGGCGAAGACAGCCGGCCTCATATATCCGTAGTGATGAACTTCACCAAGCCGACTGAAAGCAAACCCGCTTTGCTGACGTTCAACGAAGTGGAGACATTCCTGCATGAGTTCGGACACAGCCTGCATGGTATGTTCGCCAACTCAACCTATCAGAGTCTGAGCGGAACAAACGTATATTGGGACTTTGTAGAACTTCCTTCGCAAATCATGGAAAACTTTGCCATCGAGAAAGAATTTCTCAATACCTTTGCCCGTCATTATGAAACCGGAGAAGTGCTTCCGGACGAACTGATACAGAGACTGGTGGATGCTTCGAACTTCAATGCAGCCTATGCCTGCCTCAGACAAGTAAGCTTCGGCCTGCTCGATATGGCATGGTACACCCGCAACACTCCTTTCGAAGGCGATATAAAAGCCTACGAACAGGAAGCCTGGAAAAAGGCACAGGTATTACCGATAGTACAGGAAGCGTGTATGAGCACTCAATTCTCCCATATCTTCGCCGGAGGATATTCCGCCGGATATTACAGTTACAAATGGGCAGAAGTGCTGGATGCGGATGCTTTCTCACTGTTCAAACAGAAAGGTATCTTCAACCGGGAAGTGGCAGACTCATTCCGCAACAACATCCTGTCTAAAGGAGGAACCGAACATCCAATGGTACTTTACAAGCGTTTCCGCGGACAGGAGCCTACCATTGACGCATTGCTGATCCGAAACGGCATAAAGAAATAAAATAAAAAAAGAGAGAATTGGACATGAAGAAGAGATTGATACTTAAAGTATTAGGATTGCTGTTATTGCTCCCTATGTTTTCCGGATGTAATGATACGGATGATGTAGCCGGCATCTTCACCGGTAAGACATGGAAACTGACTTATATCACCAAAGCAAACGGTCATGGATGGTATAACTTTCCTGATATAGCAGACGAAAGCAACGTCATGGAATATATAAACGGAAAGAAAACTTTCATGCTGGTTTTTTCAGGCAGTGTAGAAGACGATATAATACAAGGTACATTCACAGGCAGCGGTGCAATCAACACCAACGGAACCTGGAGTGCGAACGGTAAAAATCAGGAGTTTGGAATGAAAGTGGAAAAAGGAACTCCTATCGACAGCAAAGACCGTATCGCCGAAAAGATCCTGGAAGGGATGAGAAAAGCAAATTCTTACAAAGGATCGGACAGCCGGAACCTGTATCTTTATTATCAGACTGATAAAGAAGACCTCTGCCTGGTATTCGCTCCAAACTAAGATTAGAACTGAAACAAGATGGACACGGAAAAGAAACAATTGGAACTGGACAAACGTTACATACGTATGGCAAGCATATGGGCGGAAAACTCTTATTGCCAGCGTCGTAAGGTAGGAGCTTTGATTGTAAAGGACAAAATGATCATCTCCGACGGATACAACGGTACTCCTTCGGGCTTCGAAAACGTATGCGAGGATGAGAACAACCTGACAAAGCCCTATGTCCTTCATGCGGAAGCAAACGCTATCACCAAGATAGCACGCTCGAACAACAGCAGCGACGGCGCTACAATGTACGTCACCGCCTCACCTTGCATCGAATGTGCAAAATTAATCATACAGGCAGGAATCAAACGAGTAGTCTACTCCGAACATTACCGCCTGGAAGATGGAATAGAACTATTGAAACGGGCAGGAATCGAAGTCATCTATACAGAACTGAACGAAGATTCTTCTCCAAACAAATAATAAGACGAACGTTTTTAAAAAGGAATAGACATGAGTACAAGAAACTCTTCACGTTTTACACCTATCATCATAGCTATCAGCGTGGTAGCCGGTATTCTTATCGGTACGTTTTATGCCAAGCACTTCGCCGGCAACCGTCTGGGAATCATCAACGGTTCTTCCAACAAGCTGAATGCGCTGTTGAGAATCGTAGACGATCAATATGTAGACACTGTAAACATGACCGACCTCGTGGAAAAAGCTATGCCGCAGATTCTGGCAGAACTGGACCCACACTCTACTTACATTCCCGCACAGAATCTTGAAGAAGTCAATTCGGAACTGGAAGGCAGTTTCAGTGGAATCGGTATCCAGTTTACAATACAGAATGATACGATTCATGTGAATGCCGTTATTCAGGGAGGTCCATCCGAGAAAGTGGGACTCATGGCAGGTGACCGGATTGTCAACGTAGACGACAGTCTGTTTGTCGGCAAGAAGCTGAACAACGAACTGGCCATGCGCACGCTGAAGGGTCCTAAAGGATCGCAGGTCAAACTGGGTGTCAAGCGCGTTGGAGAACCTAAATTACTGGACTTCACCATCACCCGCGGAGACATTCCTCAGAACACTGTGGATGCCGCGTATATGCTGAACGATGATATCGGTTATGTAAAGGTCAGTAAGTTCGGACGTACCAGCCATGTAGAATTGCTGAATGCTCTGGCTCAACTCAACCATAAGAAATGCAAAGGACTGATTATCGACCTTCGCGGCAATACAGGAGGATATATGGAAGCTGCTATCCGCATGGTGAATGAATTCCTGCCCGAAGGCAAACTGATTGTATATACACAAGGACGTAAATATCCGCGTTCGGAAGAATTTGCCAACGGTACGGGTAGCTGCCAGAAAATGCCATTGGTCGTATTGATTGACGAAGGCTCTGCTTCCGCCAGCGAAATCTTTACCGGAGCAATTCAGGACAACGACCGAGGTACAGTGGTAGGACGCCGTTCTTTCGGAAAGGGATTGGTACAACAACCGATCGACTTCAGCGACGGCTCTGCAATCCGTCTGACGATCGCCCGCTACTATACTCCTTCGGGACGCTGTATCCAACGTCCTTACGAAAGTGGTAAAGACAGGAATTATGAACTGGACTTATACAACCGCTACGAACATGGTGAGTTCTTCTCACGCGACAGCATCAAACAAAACGAGAACGAACGTTATCTCACCAGCCTGGGACGTACTGTTTATGGCGGTGGTGGCATCATGCCGGACGTATTTGTACCACAGGATACCACCGGAGTCACTTCTTATCTGTCATCCGTAATCAACCGCGGACTGACTCTTCAGTTTACTTTCCAGTACACGGACAACAACCGGAAGAAACTGAGCCAGTACGAAACGGAAGAAGAGTTACTGAACTACCTCCGTCACCAAGGTCTGGTAGAGCAGTTTATCCGCTTCGCCGATACCAAAGGTGTAAAGAGAAGAAACATTCTGATCCAGAAATCATACAAACGTCTGGAAGCGAATATCTATGGCAACATCATCTATAATATGCTGGGACTGGAAGCTTATCTGAAATACTTTAATAAATCGGATGCTACCGTACAGCAAGGTATAGAGCTGCTCGAAAAAGGTGAAGCTTTCCCGAAAGCCCCTGTCGAGACAGAAGAGGAAGTGACGAAAGAAAAGAAAGATGGAAAGAAAAAAAGAACTGCGCAAGCTTATGGCATCACTGAAGATCCAACACGAATCTTCGACTTTGCAGAAGCTGCAATCAGCTAAAATACTTGCCGCCCTCGAAGCCCATCCGGCTTTCAGGGCGGCAACTACTGTATTGCTCTACCATTCGCTCAAAGATGAAGTAGACACACATGCATTTATCCGGAAATGGAGCAATGAGAAACGAATATTGCTCCCGGTAGTTGTCGGCGATGATTTGGAATTACGCCTCTATACCGGTCCCGAAGATATGGCAACCGGCACTTACGGTATTGAAGAGCCCGTTGGAGAAACATTCACAGACTATGCCAGCATAAACTTTATCGCTGTTCCCGGTGTTGCTTTCGATCGGAAAGGAAACCGGCTGGGACGAGGAAAAGGCTATTATGACCGACTGCTTCCACGTATTCCCGCAGCTTACAAAGCAGGTATCTGCTTTCCATTTCAAGTAGTAGAAGAAGTTCCGGCAGAAACATTCGATATCTGCATGGACATAATTATAACAAGTAATGAGGACGAATTATCACACCCACACCACCCGCTGCCTTCATGCGACAGGGAGTGACGAAGAATTTGTTTTAAGCGCCATCAAAGGCGGTTATCAGGAACTTGGTTTCTCTGACCACACTCCGTGGAAATACCACACCGATTATGTGTCCGACATCCGGATGACTCCCGAACAGCTACCGGGCTATGTAGAAAGCCTACGCTGGCTGCAAGAAAAATACAAAGACCAGATCAGCATCAAAATCGGACTGGAATGCGAATACTTTCCGGAATATATTCCCTGGCTAAAAGGAATCATCAAAGAGTACCAGCTGGATTATATCATCTTCGGAAACCACCATTTCCATACAGATGAGAAGTTCCCTTATTTCGGACGAAACACCCATACGGTAGATATGCTCGAACTTTATGAAGAAAGTGCAATTGAAGGAATGGAGAGCGGGCTATTTGCTTATCTGGCACACCCCGATCTGTTCATGCGCTCCTATCCCTCATTCGACCGCCATTGCAAACTGATCAGCAGGCATATCTGCCGGACAGCTGCCCGCCTGAATCTGCCTCTGGAATATAATATCGGCTACGAAGATTACAATGATAAACATGGGCTGATAACCATTCCCCACCCTGCTTTCTGGGAAATAGCGGCACACGAAGGCTGTACTGCCATTATCGGAGTGGATGCTCATAGCAACCAATATCTGGAAACTCCGTTCTATTATGACCGGGCAAACGAAACACTCCGGAAACTGGGAATGAAAGTGACAGACAGGATTCCTTTCCTCAACGAAAAATAATGTTTGTAATAACCGTAGCCCCTACCCTCTGATTCAGAGTACGCACCAACAACTCCCGCCCCATCATCAGTTCCTGACGAAGGGCAGCAGAGGTGAGATGTACATACAGCGTCTGGTTACGAATATAAAGATTACTGGTATAGCTTGCCGCCGGCCCCAACACCTGCGGCCAGGCATCCAGCAACCGCTGCTCGTTCAGAGGAGACTCCAGACTCTCCTGACGCAGGTATTGCTGAATTAGTTTTCCTATCTGTTCGGCATCGTTCCGCTTCATTGTCCAGCCCCCATTTCATTGATGACACCCTGATCTACGCGGAATATTTTATAATCACTGCCTACCTTTTGCAGAATACGATCCAAATGCTCCCGGTTAGTGTCCGTTATAAATATCTGACCAAAGCTGTCACCGGCTACCAACTTGACAATCTGTTCTACCCGCGAAGCGTCCAGCTTATCAAAGATATCATCCAGCAGCAGCAAAGGAATGGTTCTTCCCGTACGCTTCAGGAAATCAAATTGTGCCAGTTTCAATGCCACCAGATAAGTTTTATTCTGTCCCTGCGAACCTTCCTTCTTGATCGGGAAGTCGCCCAACAGCATATTCAGCTCGTCTTTATGAATCCCCCGCAAAGAGAATCCCATGATCTTATCCCGCTCACGGCTTTGCTTCAGCACTTCCAGCAAAGAAGCATCCCGTGCATGCGAATCATAGGATAATCCTACCTGTTCTTTATCTTGGGAAATAAAGGAATAGAACGACTGGAAAATAGGTATAAACTCTTCGATGAAT
Source organism: Bacteroides sp. HMSC067B03 (assembly GCF_001811315.1). Lineage (NCBI taxonomy): Bacteria > Pseudomonadati > Bacteroidota > Bacteroidia > Bacteroidales > Bacteroidaceae > Bacteroides > Bacteroides sp. HMSC067B03. Next base: position 65,428 of record NZ_KV804360.1, read on the forward strand.
GCTTCCCGTTTACGAAAAACAATTTCGCCCGCCTGTGCCATCATCTCCTCCCAGACCAGAAACAACTCTTCCTCTAGCGGAGATTCACTTTTCAATAAGGTATTGCGCTGTGCCAATGCCTTATTATAGCGTATCAATGCTTCCAGGTATTCCTTATCATATTGAGAGATCACAACATCCATAAAGCGGCGACGTTCGTCACTTCCTCCAGCTATCAGCTCCGAATCGGCAGGCGAAACCATCACCAGCGGCAGGAAGCCGATATGATCGGAGAAGCGGCTGTATTCTTTCTTATTTCGCTTGAACTGCTTTTTCGAACGGCGCTTCATCCCGCAATAAATCTCCTCCGGTGTACCATCTTCCGCTTCATAAAAGCCTTGAATGACAAAGAAATCCTGCTCGTGCCGAATGTTCTGCGAATCAATCGGATTGCCCGAGCTTTTGCAGAAAGACAAGAAATACACTGCATCCAGCAAATTCGTCTTTCCCATTCCGTTCTGTCCGAAGAAGCAGTTCAGTTTGGCGGAGAATCCGATCTCCACTTGCTCCAGATTCTTATAGTTTAATATGGATATCCGTTTCAGTATCATTGTATACGCGTTAATTTGTTCACAAAAGTAGCAAGTTTTTCGAGGTTTTCGAGCGTAAAACAAAAAAAGATGCCTCTAAATTTCGTTTGTAGATATAAAAAAACTACTTTTGCGAGTCGAATTATCAAACGATGAATAATAACAAAAAGAATCATATAAAAATGGCAGAACAAAAGAATCAGAATGAACATCTGAACGTAGAAGATGCACTGACACAATCGGAAGCATTTCTTGTTAAGTACAAAAACGCAATCATCGGCGGTGTTGTAGCCGTGATTATCATCGTAGCAGGTTTTATCATGTACAAGAACCTCTATGCTGAACCACGTGAAGAAAAGGCACAGGCTGCTCTTTTCAAAGGACAGGAATACTTTGAACAAGATGCTTATGAACAAGCACTGAACGGTGATAGTATTGGTTATGTAGGTTTCCTCAAAGTAGCTGATGAATATAGCGGCACTAAGGCTGCTAATCTGGCAAAAGCTTATGCAGGAATTTGCTACGCACAACTAGGTAAATATGACGAAGCTGTGAAGATGCTTGATGGTTTCAACGGAAACGACCAGATGGTAGCTCCTGCAATCCTCGGTGCAACAGGTAACTGCTACGCACAACTGGGTCAGCTGGACAAAGCCGCTTCTACCCTGATATCTGCAGCAGACAAAGCTGACAACAACTCATTAAGCCCTATCTTCCTGATGCAAGCCGGAGAAATTCTGGTAAAACAAGGAAAATATGACGATGCCGTTAATGCCTATACCAAGATCAAGGATAAATACTTCCAGTCTTATCAGGCTATGGACATCGACAAATACATCGAACAGGCTAAACTGATGAAGAAGTAATATTCCTTATTATATACATAATAGAAGATTAGGCACGGATTACACGGATTTCACGGTTTTTAGTACGTCACGTACTAATGCAATTATGCGAAGCTACCGTGAAATCCATGTAATCCGTGCCTTTTATAAATCCTACATTTATAACCCCTTTAATTACTACAATTATGGCAACAGCATACCATAACTTATCCGAATACGATTTCAATTCTGTTCCAAACGCTGAAAACATGAAATTCGGCATCGTTGTATCCGAATGGAATTTCAATATCACCGGAGCTTTGCTGAACGGCGCAGTCAATACATTAAAAAAACATGGAGTAAAAGATGAAAATATTCTGGTAAAAACTGTACCGGGAAGTTTCGAACTGACCTTCGGCGCCAATCAAATGATGGAAAATTGCGATGTGGATGCAATTATTGCAATTGGTTGCGTCATTAAAGGAGATACTCCACATTTTGATTATGTCTGTATGGGAGCGACTCAAGGAATTACCGAATTAAACGCAACTGGCGACATACCAGTCATTTACGGATTAATTACCACTAATACGATGGAACAAGCAGAAGATCGCGCCGGTGGTAAACTGGGTAACAAAGGAGACGAATGTGCAATTTCTGCAATAAAAATGATCGATTTTGTTTGGAGTTTAAATAAATAGTCGTATCTTTGCACCGCAATTGAGAAACAAACCTTCTCAAAAGCAAAAAAGGGCAAATACCAGAGTGGCCAAATGGGGCAGACTGTAAATCTGCTGTCTTTCGACTTCGGTGGTTCGAATCCATCTTTGCCCACAAAAATTGCGGAAGTAGCTCAGTTGATAGAGCATTAGCCTTCCAAGCTGAGGGTCGCGGGTTTGAGCCCCGTCTTCCGCTCTTCAAAGAGAATCTGAGAAATTAGATTCTCTTTTTTTGTATTACTTTAAACCTCTAAGAACATGAAAGATTCTCCAACGCGGTCACGCGTACTGCAATTGGCACACCCCCCTATCCCAATTGTCCGCATCGGAATTATAGGATTGGGGAATCGAGGGTTACTCACCCTGCAGCGATATCTGCAAATAGAAGGAACGACCGTCAAAGCCCTCAGTGAAATCAGGGAAGGCAATCTGCACAAGGCCCAACTCATACTAAAAGAAGCAAAGCAACCCGAAGCCACAGGATATACCGGACCGGAAGGCTGGCGAAAGATGTGCGAATGCAGTGATCTGGATTTAATATTCATCTGTACAGACTGGCTCACTCATGCCCAAATGGCATCTTATGCAATGGAATGCGGCAAACATGTAGCCATAGAAGTCCCGGCTGCCATGAACATAGCTGAATGCTGGCAACTGGTAGATACCGCAGAAAAGACAAGACGTCACTGTATCATGCTGGAAAATTGCTGCTATGATCCCTTTGCTCTGACTACGCTCGAAATGGCACGCCAAGGTGTGCTCGGAGAAATTATGCATGTAGAAGGTGCATATATTCACGATCTCCGCTCTATGTATTTTGCCGAAGAGAGCGAAGGCGGCTACCACAATCACTGGGGAAAGAGATATAGTATCGAGCATACAGGCAATCCCTACCCGACTCATGGTCTGGGACCTGCTTGCCAGATTCTCGATATTCACCGTAGCGACAGAATGGAATATCTCGTATCCATGTCTACCCATCAGGCTGGCATGAGCGAGTATGCCCGGAAGAGATTTGGCGAAGATTCACCGGAAGCCCGGCAGAAATATAAACTAGGAGATGTCAACACCACCCTTATCCATACAGCCAAAGGAAAAACGATCATGCTTCAGTATAATATATCCACTCCCCGACCTTACAGCCGTTTGCAAACAGTATGCGGTACACTCGGCTTCGCACAAAAATATCCGGTACCTTGCATCACACTGGATTCCCACGGAGACGCTCCGCTGGAAGGAGAAGCATTGGAGGAAATACTGACCCGCTATAAACATCCCTTTAGCGCCACTATCGGTGAGGAAGCGCATCGCAAAGGATTACCCAACGAAATGAACTACGTTATGGATTACCGGCTAATATACTGCCTGCGCAACGGATTGCCTCTTGACATGGATGTGTACGATGCAGCCGAATGGTCGTGCATCACCGAATTAAGCGAAAAATCGGCATTAAACGGCAGTATGCCTGTAGAAATACCGGACTTTACCAGAGGCATCTGGAAAGAACATACACATTAGCATTTATTTACCCCCAAAACCATAAAAACACATGAGAACATTTTTATCATTAAAAACATGCTTGTTAGCTGTACTTTTACTTTGCACAAATAGTATTTCGGCAAGCAAGATTATTTCCGTATCCGATTTTGGCTTGAAACCCGACAGCCGCATCAACTCGGTTCCATTTATACAAAAGGCAATCGAGGCTTGCAGACAACATCCCGGCTCCACCCTCGTCTTTCCGAAAGGAAGATATGACTTCTGGGCACAGCATGCCATTGAAAAAGACTATCATGAAACGAATACCTACGACATTAATCCGAAAATTCTAGCTGTGCTACTGGAACAAATCAATGATCTGACGATTGACGGCAATGGCTCTGAATTTATCATGCACGGCCGGATGCAGCCATTCACGCTGGATCACTGCCGGAATATTACTCTAAAGAACTTTTCCGTTGACTGGGAAATACCATTAACTGCACAAGGGATTGTCACTCAGTCTGCTCCCGATTATCTTGAAATTGAGATTGACTCCCGTCAATATCCTTATATTATAGAAAACAAACGCCTGACTTTTGTCGGTGAAGGATGGAAAAGCAGTCTTTGGGCTATCATGCAGTTTGATCCCAACACTCATCTTGTCCTGCCGAACACAGGCGACAATTTAGGATGGCGTTCATACGATGCCATGGAAGTAAAACCCGGACTAGTGCGTTTATCCGATCCTAAAAGAGAAGCAGAAAAATTCTTCCCTGCACCAGGCACGATCCTTGTGTTACGACATAGCACCCGTGACCATGCCGGTATTTTCATCTATCACAGCATGGATACTAAACTGGAAAATCTGAAGTTATTCCATACCTGCGGACTGGGCATCTTATCACAATACAGTAAGAATATATCATTTAATGATGTACATGTCATTCCGAATGCTTCTAAAAAGCGCGTATTGAGCGGACATGACGATGGTTTCCACTTTATGGGATGCAGTGGACTTCTCAAGATCGAGAACTGTAGCTGGGCCGGATTGATGGATGATCCGATCAACATTCACGGAACATGTTCCCGGATTATGGAAGTTCTTTCTCCTACCCGTATCAAATGCAAGTTTATGCAGGATATGAGCGAAGGTATGGAATGGGGCCGTCCGGACGAAACAATCGGATTTATAGAACATAAAACCATGCGCACCGTAGCTACCGGCAAAATAAATAAGTTTGAAACACTGAATAAAGCTGAATTCATCATCGAGCTATCAGCGCCACTTCCAGCCGGAGTGGAAGCGGGATATGTAATAGAGAATCTGACCTGTACACCCGATGCGGAAATACGTAACTGTCATTTTGGAAGTTGCCGGGCACGTGGTTTGCTCGTATCTACGCCCGGTAAGGTTATCATTGAGAACAATGTATTCGAATCCAGCGGTTCTGCCATTCTGATTGCCGGAGATGCAAATGCATGGTATGAATCGGGAGCGGTCAAAGATGTGCTGATACGCAACAATGATTTTCGCTATCCTTGCAATTCTTCACTCTATCAGTTCTGTGAAGCAGTGATTAGCATTGATCCTGAGATACCGACACCCGAGCAAAAATATCCATATCATCGTAATATACGCATTGTGGATAACACCTTCCATCTTTTCGACTATCCGATTCTCTTTGCACGCTCGGTAGACGAACTCACTTTCTCTTCCAATACACTTATACGCGATACTACTTACCAGCCTTATCACTATCGCAAGGAGGGTATCACGCTGGAAGCATGCAGATCAGTAGTTATTTCGAACAATAAAATCGAAGGAGATGTATTAGGACGTACCGTTAAAATTGAAAAGATGAGACCTTCAGATGTAAAAATCAGCAAGAACCCTTACTTCAAACTAAAAAAATAAGATATACAAAGGTCTGCAAGCAGCTAAACGTATTCGTATTCATACCTGAATGCGGATACGTTTAAGCATTATCCCATAAATACAACGAATAAAGGCAGGTTCTCTTTTATAAATTTCAATGCTAAGGTTATCTGCCGTTCTATCGCTTTTTCACTGACCGCACAACGTTCTGCGATTTCCCGGTTAGACAAATGCTCTTCACGGCTCATTCTAAAAATCTGCTGCCGCCTGGCCGGAAGCTGCGAAATCAATTTATCAATATAGTTCTTCAAATCAGCAGCATCCAGTTCCTCTTCTATATCATATGAATTCTCAATTCCTTTTAAAACCGTCATCTTAAAATTCAATTCATTAAAATACCTGCGCGAATAATTGAATATGATATTGCGGGTAATCATAAAAAGAAATCCATCAAAATTTTTTGTAACATCCAAAAATTCTCTCGACTCCCAGAGTTTCACGAAAACATCCTGCACTACTTCTGAAATCGCGGAAGACGAAGTAATATAAAGTCGCGCAAAATTATAGACCTTCAACCAATAAAGGTCATACAACAAAGAGAATGCAGATGCATCCCCAACTTTTACCTTTTCTAAAATTATCGTCTCCTTCATTTGTTTTCAATTGTGTTACAAAAATAAGGAAATAACCATTAAGCACAACATTTTTCTTGATTTTTATTCAGAATAAAGTTATCTTTTTTCCATTAAACAGATGCTCTAAAAAGAACCTTATTATTTTTATATACCAAGTTCTGATAGAACTTTATCTTTTTTCCTATCTATACATCTTGCTTTTACTTTCTCCCATATCTGTTCTTTTATTTTTAAATCTATCGTTTTATTTCCAGATTCATTCCATTGTATTTTCAATTCTTTATCCACTGATTCCAGCTCAGCATAGCCTCTTCGCTGCTTTTTAGTTAGCCGCCCCGACAGCAAACCTTTAATCAAATTCATTTTTATATCTTTATCCATGCTATTTCACTTTACTATTATTCTATTTATAATTACTCGTATATTATAAATACACTTGAGTCAGGTCTATCCCCACATCTCTTCCACAAAAAAAATAGAAAAATGCATATTCATATCATAATCATCTTATAACAAGAGCATTATAAATAGAAAATAAAGAAAATATTTTCCAACGAACTGTTTTTTTTATCTTAGTTCTATCAGAACTAAGATGGTACTTTGCCGTAGCTTCACTTGCTCTTTTACTAACAATAGGAGGACTTTGGGTGAATTCGGTCAGGAACAATATCGAGGACGAATTCATAAAGGTAATAGCCCAGCAAAACCAAATGTACATTTTGCCGGATAGCACAAAAGTATGGATGGAACCGGGAAGTTCCATTAAGTATGCAAAAGCATTTAATCAGAAAAGAGAAGTCTGGCTGGAAGGCAACTCATTTTTTGAGGTATACAAACAGGAAGGCAGTTTCTTCCAAGTGCATATCAACAAAGCGTTTATAGAAGTAAAGGGAACCTGTTTCCAGATCCAACAAACGAATGCCGAAAGAAACGAAATCACACTGTTTCATGGTAAAATAGAATTCAATGTAGAATCTACAGGAGAGAAAATTGTCATGTCTCCGGCACAAAAGGTAATGTACAATCCAAACAATGCACAAACGCAAGTCGAAAATATAATGAATATCAACTGGAAAGACGGAAGATATAATTTCAAAGATACCCCATTGCCCCAGCTCATTTCTATTGTAAATCAAATATACCAGTCAAACATTATTTTAGTAGGAAAGTTTACCGAACAATCTTCATTCACAGGAAGCATCCGCTATGACGAGAGTTTGAACGATGTAATCGAAAAACTCTGTTTCAGCCTCAACCTTACATATAAAAATCAGAATAATGAGATAGTAATATATAATTAACCATATTTCTAATAATTAACCCAATATTTAACCTCACAACAAGTTAAATCATGAAAAAAAATCACAGTTGTTATTGGAGGCGGTATCTAAAGCATATCGCACTCACTTTGCTCTTCTACCCCTTATCAGCTCTTGGAGCCCAGGGACACATATCCATTAAGGGGCAATCAATCACTATTATGCAAGCTATCCAGCTGATAGAAAAAAACAGTGACTATACGTTTTTCTACAATGCTGCAGACTTGGAAAACAAGCAACGGAAAGATATTAATTGTAACGGTTCCATTGACGAAATCCTGAACGAAGTTTTCAAAGATAGCGGTATTAGCTACATTGTGAAAAACAAAGAGGTTATCCTCAATGTACAAAAAACGAATAGTACCCAGCAAAAGAAAAAACGTATTGTGACGGGTACTATTTTAGATGCAGTAGACGACAGCCCCATCATCGGAGCTAACATCACCATTAAAGGCGATAAAAACACCGGTACAATCTCGGACATTGACGGAAATTTCAGCCTTGCCATACCTGACAACAAGACGATTCTTGTGGTTACTTATATCGGATACAAAACCCGCGAAGTTCCTGTAGAAGATCTCGGAAATATCAAGATTGTACTGGAAGGAGACGATCACACTTTGAATGAAGTGGTCGTAGTCGGTTCCGGTACTCAAAAGAAAGTCAGTGTGACGGGAGCCATCACAAGTATCAAAGGTGCCAGCCTTAAACTGCCCTCATCCACTCTGTCCAACTCATTTGCCGGAAAGTTGGCGGGTGTCATCGCTAAAACAAATTCCGGAGAACCTGGTTCGGGTGCCGAATTTTATATTCGTGGTATCGGAACTTTCGGCGGACGGGCAACTCCTCTGATTCTTCTGGATGACGTAGAAATATCATCCGGTGACTTAAATTATGTACCGGCAGAGAACATTGAAAGCTTTTCTATCCTTAAAGATGCATCTGCTACCGCTATTTATGGTTCACGTGGTGCGAACGGTGTAATGATCGTTACAACCAAAGGTGGAGAATATAACAGTAAAACATCCATCAACGTTACAGCAGAAAATTCTTTCAACTATCTGGATAAGTTCCCAGAATTTGTGGACGGAGCAACTTATATGGACATGTACAATAAAGCCGCACTAGCCAGAAACCCTTCTGCTTCGCCCAAATATAGCGCTACGGACATGGAACGCACTGCTTCCGGAGTGAATCGTTATCTTTATCCCGATGTAAACTGGCAAGACGTATTATTCAAAAATATGAGTATGCGCCAACGTGCCAACGTCAACATTTCAGGTGGTGGTTCTAAAGTGAAATATTATATGAGTTTGGATGTCAGCCATGATTCAGGCTTGCTGAACACGGAGAAAGCATATTCGTGGAACAACAATATTAATATAATGAACTATACGTTCCAGAATAACATTGCTTACAAACTGACTCCGACGACAACGATCAAAATGAACATGAACGCTCAGATTCGCCAGAAGAAAAGCCCGAATGTATCAAGTGAAGATCTGTTCAAACAGATTCTGACGACTACGCCCATAGAGTTTCCTGTTACCTATCCAAGTCAGGATGATCGTATCATGTACGGTAATAACATCATTTCAGGGAATACATTATATACGAACCCTTATGCAAAAATGATGACTACTTTTGCCGAAACAAACGAAAATACACTTAACACAGTTATCAAGATAGACCAGGATCTGGATTTTATCACTAAAGGACTTAAGGTGAACGCTTTTGTAAATTTCAAAACGTGGTCAAGTTCTTCTTTTAACCGCAGCATCGCTCCTTATTACTACCGCGTAAAAAGTGGAAGCTACGACGAAACCGACCTGGCAAATACAGACTATGAACTGGAATTACTGAATTCGGATGGTAGCGATTACATCAGTCAGTCGGCTATTGGAAAGTCATCCGACCAGACATTCGAATTGCAGTTCAATTTAAATTATGCCCGCCAGTTCGGGTTACATAATGTAGGTGCCATGTTGCTCTACAAACAACGTGAATACAGAAGTGATGTATTGCCTAACCGCAACCAGGGACTTTCCGGACGTCTGACTTATGATTACGGACAACGTTACCTGTTTGAATTTAACTTCGGCTACAACGGTACAGAACGTCTGGCCAAAGAAGACCGTTTCGAATTCTTCCCTGCCGTATCTCTGGGATGGGTGATAAGCAATGAAGCTTTCTTCGAACCAATGAAAAATGTAGTGGACAATCTGAAAATCAGAGGTTCTTACGGTCTTGTGGGTAGTGACGACCTGGCGACAGCCGGAGGAAGTTATTACTTGTATATAGATAAGATTACAAATAACGATCTGTCATATCTGAAATGGACTTCCGGACAAAATATGGACTACCAATTGGGAGGTCCTCAGATGGCATATTATGCAATGTCCGGTCTGGGATGGGAAAAGGTAAAGAAGCTCGATATCGGTGTTGATTTCACGCTGTTCCGCAATTGGACATTTACATTCGACTATTTCTACGACAAGCGTTACGACATCTTTATGAACCGTGAAGCATGGCCGCAGTCTTTGGCATACCATATAGCCAAACCCTGGAGTAACATTGGAAAAATGGATAATAAGGGAGTGGAATTCAGCATTAATTATGCCAACAACTTCTCTAAAGATTTGTCAGTCAGCCTGCAGGCAAACTTCACATACAACAAAAACAAAATGGTCTATGTAGACGAACCGGAATATCCGACTATATGGAAGTCAGAAACCGGAAAGCCTTATTCACGCATTACCGGCTACATCGCAGAAGGTTTGTTTAAATCGCAGGAAGAAATAGACAACAGTCCCGCACAGAACCTGGGGTCTACACCTAAAGTCGGAGATATTAAATATCGTGACCTCAACGGTGACGGAATCATTGACTCGGATGACCAGACGATGATCTCCAAATATGGAAGTACTCCCCGCTTGCAATATGGGTTTGGCGGAACACTCAACTACAAAAAGTTTGATTTGGGTATCTTCTTCAGTGGCTCTGCCTTGCGCTCTATCATGACAAACGGCATTGATCCTTTCCAAGAAGGAATTGCCGTCGGCAACAGAAATGTATTGAAATATATAGCCGACAATTATTGGTCGGAAGAAAAGCAGAACTGGGATGCAACCTATCCTCGCTTGGGACTACTTGCAACAGACGTTGCCAACAATACGGTAAACAGCAGCTACTGGCTAAGAAACGGCTCCTTCCTCCGCCTAAAGAATGTAGAGATAGGATACAAAATACCTTACGGACGCATTTTCGTCAGTGCAGCCAATCTATTCACATTCAGCCCGTTCGACCTTTGGGACCCGGAACTTTCATCCTGGAACAGTTATCCTATGCAAAAGACTGTCAATGTGGGAATTCAACTTCAGTTCTAATTTATTATGATAAAAAATATGAAACTAACACGCATTTTTCAACATATAAGTATAGCAGTTATGATAACTGCATTTAGCTTAACTTCCTGTGATTATCTGGACGTTGTTCCACCTGAACAACCCAATATCGACGATGCTATGTCAAGCCCCACCAGAGCTTTGGGCTTCCTTTATTCCTGTTACGGAGGCGTCGGTACAGATTTACCTTCCGCCTATCTGGGAGAAATAAATTCTACGACAGACGAATACGTACTTCCGTATTCATGGAACACAGATGGCTACTGGGGCGCATATGCTTTCAATACCGCATCATCTACTAACCAAAACTGGCTATGGTCAACTACCTATCAATATATAGGTCAATGCTACCTCTTTTTACAAAAGCTGGAAAATGCAGGAAGCGACATTGCATCCGATGCCGAAAAAGAACTATGGAGAGCTGAATGCCAGTTTCTGGTAGCTTATTATCACTTTGTGACCTTAAGAAGATATGGCCCCATTCCAATCACGGACTCGTATATTCCGATGGATACCCCAACGTCAGAGTACAATGGACGTTTCCACTTTGACTATTGTGTAGACTGGATTGCGAATCAGCTGGATGAAGCAGCTAAAGTGCTTCCAGCCAACCGTACTGTTACTAATGAATGGGGACGTGCTACCTCTACTATAGCGAAAGCCGTAAAAGCCCGCTTGCTACTTTATGCCGCATCTCCTTTATGGAACGGAAGCTTTCCTTATCCTAACTGGCAGAATGAGAATTTCGAAACTCCGGGTTACGGCAAAGCACTGGTTAGCAATACTTATGATAAAAGTAAATGGGAAAGAGCACTGGCAGCATGTCAGGAAGCACTGACATTGGCTACCACTTCCGGCGACCGTGAACTGTACGATGACGATGAATATTATTCAAGACAATCATTGAGCTTGCCTTTCGTTCCCGGAGTAGCGGACGTAGATGATAATAAAGAATTTCTGAAAAACGTAATGAAGATGCGCTATGCAGTAAGTACACGCGAATCTGAAGGAAACAAAGAAATTATCTGGGGATTATCAAACCAGTTTGATTTTTATTCCCGTTATCCACTTCGCATTCTGAAGAAATCTGATGGTACCTGGCATGCAGGTTACAGTGGCGTGTCTCCTACATTATATACAATCGAACATTTCTATACAGCTAACGGAAAATTACCGGAAAAAGACCTCGATTTCACTCCGTCTTCGGAATGGTTCGAGTCGGCAGGACTTTCTTCCCGCGAAGACATTATCAAGTTGAATGTAGGTCGTGAGCCCCGTTTCTATGCATGGATGGCTTTTGACGGTGGCGACTACGGAACAAAATTTGCCGCAGGTTCTCCGCTGAAGCTGGAAATGAGAAATGCAGAAATGCACGGTTATAATCCGTCTCTGTTCAACCGAGACCATAGTGTCACAGGATTCCTGACGCAGAAATTCGTTGATCCGGTAACAGAATTCTATACAGCCGGCGGTTCTACAAGCGGAACAAGTGCACCTACTATTTTATTCCGTCTGGCTGAACTCTATCTGAACGTGGCAGAATGCCAGGCAGCATTGGGAAATACCCAGGAAGCCATTGATGCGTTAAATCCTGTTCGCGAACGTGCCGGTATTCCTAAATTAACGATAGCTGATGTCACAAGCAATATGACTATCAAGGACTGGGTACACAACGAGCGTTTTGTTGAATTATGGAATGAAGGCCATCGCTTCTTCGATGTCCGCCGTTGGGCAGAAGGAGCAAAATACTTCGGAGCAGGCAAACGGGAAGGTTTGAATGCAGAAGTTCAAAGCCCCACATTTGAAGAGTTTAACAAGCGGACCATCGTTGATGCACCCTATGTTTGGGAAAACCGCATGTACCTGAATCCGGTATTCTATAACGAGGTATACAAAAATCCGCAGATGGTACAAGCGCCCGGATATTAATTATTTTTTATTCATTCATAACAATACATAGAATATATGAAACATATATCAATAGCCTTGTGTTTGTGCGGGATGATTCTGATGAATACTTCCTGCGACAATTATGACGATACGTATCCACAGGAATATGAAAAAATACTATCATTGCAAACCACCGGTGAGCAAGCTGTAGATCTTTACAAAACAGGAGAAGCTACCAACTATTCAATCACGGTAATCAAATCCGGAAGCAACCCCACACTGACAGCTTCTGCTCATATCGGTGCAATGGATGCAGCCAATTTCGAACAGTACATCTCCGAAAGAGGTTTGAACTATGTAGCAATGCCTGCTGACTGTTACTCATTCAATATGGAAGACCTTGATTATTCTTCTGCGGAAACCTACAAAATCATCAATCTGCAGTTGAACACCAGCGAAATAGACCGTTTTGAGCAGACTCTTGAAGAAGGACAAACATGTGTTCTTCCAATCATGCTGACCAGTACATCCGATTCTATTCTGGCTGATAAGAATACATTAATTCTGAAACCGGAGGTCATTATTCCATCTCTTTCTGTCACCGAATCCAGCTCAGGAACCGTGACTAAATACTTGCCACAAAGTGGAGGTACAATCAGTCTTTCTTTAGGACTGCAAGTTGAAAACCAATGGAGTTTCACCTGTAAAGTGGCAATTGACGAAGCTACCACTACATTACAAGGAGCGACATTAGCATCGGATATCATCTCATTTGAACCGGGAAATACTTCTTCCGTACAAGTCAATATTCCTAAATTTACGCAAACCTCCGGTAATGTCGGCATCAAGATTCTGGAAATAAATGGAAAAGACGGTTTCGAATTCAATCCGGACCCATTTATTCTGGTTGCCTCCGTCGAGAAATACAATCTGACGACAGACATGCTTTCCAGCAACGCGACAGAACCGTCAGAGGGTTCATTGGCTAATTTGTTGGATGGAGATGTAGGTACCTACTTCCATAGTGCATGGAGTGTATCGGTAGCTGACAAACATTATGTACAGGTAAAACTACCCGTATCTACCAAGACATTCCGTTTCACCTATACCAACAGGTCCAATAACGGAAATGCTGCTCTGGCATGGTTCAACTTATACACCGGAGCCACTGAGAACAATTTGCAACTCTACAAGCGTTTTGCATGGGATGTGGACAATCTACCGTCCGGTGCCGCAGGTGTTTATGTTTCCCCCGACATCACAATAGACAATGCAGCAAGCACATTACGCTTTGAATGTGAGCAAAACTGGACGGGTGGTTCCTTCTTTGTATGGAGTGAATTCAGTCTGTTTATACTGTCTGAATAATAAAAAGGAAACAGAGGGCGAGTCGGGAGTCTGACTCACCCTCCCCCTCCTATCTTAAAAACTAATACTGCAAAAAGATGACAATCAAAAGATTTCTTATTAACCTATTAGCCCTTTTTTCCCTATTTACAGTGTCACTGGCATGTAAGGATAGCGAAAAATCACTCATAACCCCCTCTTTCAGTATCAACGAAGAGTACCTGATACAGAATCTGGACAAATCGAGTACATCTGTCCAGATCCCAATCAACACATCCCTGGAGTTAACTCAATGGAATGTCTCTTATGAGGCAAACTGGTTGCAATGCTCGAAACAAAAAACAGCGGCAGAAGGAACCTTCCTGAAAATTACAGTGAACGAAAATACAGGCGAGGCCAAAAGAACAGCCAGTATAAAAGTAACATCGACCACTGCAACCTATACCATCACTGTCAACCAATATGCTAAAGGTGAAGTGATTGTAGAGGGAGACATCAAGGTGACTCCAACCGGTGGCAAAGCAAGTGAACATCAGAGTGGACAAGATATTGAGAACACCTATGACGGCAAATTTTCGACTGATGGTGCCGATCCTTTCCATACCCCATGGGGACAATCCGCCAAATTCCCTGTCACGCTGGAATATTATTTCAAAGGAGATACAGAAATAAACTACTTAATTTATTATACCCGATCCGGTAACGGAAATTTCGGAAAGGTCAATGTATATACAACCACAAGCCCCGACCGGTCGGACTATACACTGCAAGGAGAATATGACTTTAAAGAGCAGAACGCTCCATCCAAAGTCTCATTTTCAGAAGGCATAAAAGCGACTGGAATCAAGTTCGAAGTCTTAAGCGGACTCGGAGATTTTGTAAGCTGTGACGAAATGGAGTTTTACAAGACCAATACGGATAAAACGCTGGACAAACAGCTGCTTACCGTCTTCACCGACATCACCTGTACGGAAATAAAAGACAATGTCACCGATGAGCAGATACAGGCTCTGCCGGACTACTTCGTCAGAATAGCAGAAGCAGTCCGCGACAACACATACGACAAATGGGAAAAAGAATTCCGTATCCGTAATTATGAGCCATACAGTAATATCACCGAGTGGGCAGACAAACTAATGACCAAGAAATACAGTGATCTCGACAATCCGACCGGCATATCAGTGAAAGCAGGAGATGACGTTATTGTATTGGTAGGTGACACATACGGACAGAACGTTTCAGTGCAGTGTATCTGGGAAACGGGCACCGAATACAAACAAACAGCCTCTTCAGGAGATGTCTATATGCTAACCCCCGGCGTCAACAAACTGACAATGAAAGGAGAAGGCCAGTTGTTTGTCATGTACAACACCGACCTGGCTTCAAATTCAGCAAAACCTATCAAGATTCACATACCTCTGGGAAGTGGTACAGTAAACGGCTTCTTCGACCTGAAAGAACATAAGACAGACGAAAAGTACGCTGAACTGTTAAAAAAATCAACACACAAATACTTCTGCATACGCGGAGAAAAGATCATGTTCTATTTCCACCGCAACAAATTGCTGGAATATGTACCGAACAATATCCTCTCTGCCATCCATTTATGGGATAACATTGTCAGCTGGCAACAAGAATTAATGGGAATCGATGATGTACGCCCATCGCAGGTCAACAACCACTTGTTTGCCATCTCACCGGAAGGAAGCTATATGTGGGCATCCGACTATCAAATCGGATTTGTTTATACCTATTTAGGTAATATACTGCTAGAAGATAATGTAATGGCAGCGGAAGACAACGCATGGGGACCTGCCCATGAAATCGGACATGTTCATCAGGCCGCCATCAACTGGGCCAGCTCTACGGAATCATCCAACAATCTGTTCTCCAACTATATTATCTATAAATTAGGTAAATACAAATCGCGCGGCAACGGACTGGGAAGCGTTGCAACCGCCCGTTACGCCAATGGTCAGGCATGGTACAACATGGGAGACGCGACCCACCAGAACGAAGATACGGAAACTCACATGAGAATGAACTGGCAATTGTGGACTTACTATCACCGTTGTGAATATAAGACTGATTTCTGGCAAACTCTTTTCAAACTGATGCGCGAAGTGAATATGACCGAAGGAGAAGACCCCGGAAAGAAACAACTTGAGTTTGCTAAAATGGCAAGCAAAGCCGCCAACGAGAATCTGACTGACTTTTTCGAAATGTGGGGATTCTTCGAGCCTGTCAATACCACTATCGAGCAGTACGGAACATACAAATACTATGTAAGTGACGCGATGATTCGTGAAGCCAAAGAATACATGGCACAATTCCCTACTCCGAAACATGCTTTCCAGTACATCGAAGACAGGAAGAAAAGTGAATTCCCATCGGATGACTACCGTTATTCGGCAGTCGGAGATGTCGGATACTACACGCAATTCAAAGAAAACCAGAAGATTACCAAAACAATCACGGCAGAGATAACGGGACGTAAGGTTTCCATCCGAAACGGAGATGAAGCGGTTGCTTTCGAGATCAGAGAAAATAATGAAAACGGAAAATTACTTTATTTTTCTACCTTCACGACTTTCGAGATTCCATCATCCGTATCAATGGTAAATGCCAAAACATACGCCGTACAAGCTGACGGAAAACGTATTTTGTTATAAGAACAAATTAACTTAACACACATTGCAGCTATAAAAACGGCATCGCCCAACATGGGGCGATGCCGAAAATATCACGATAGCGCAGGAAATAGTGAGACTCTTTTTCTACCAAAAAGATGAATGGACAGTGAAAATATCTACAATAATTACACCAGATTGATTAATTAATTAGTATTTTTGACACCGAAATGAAAAACCAATTAATAACCCCCAATTAAAAACCTAAAAGAAAGATGAAGAGACTACTACTTAACACACTCATCGGTCTTGCATTGTTGACCTGCCAGACCAGTTTTGCTCAAAAGACAAAAGCAAAATTCTCACCGATTAAAGTGGAAACTCCGGCTCGTCCGGCAAATCAGCAAGACGTTATCCAACTTGTCACTCCAAAACTTGAAACTGTCCGTGTAGGCTTTATCGGGTTAGGAATGCGTGGTCCCGGTGCCGTTGAACGCTGGACACATATTCCGGGAACTCAAATCGTAGCTTTGTGCGATCTCCTCCCCGAACGTGTCGAGAGTGCACAAAAGATTCTGGAGAAAGCCGGTCTGCCTAAAGCCGCTTCATATGCGGGAGACGAGAAGGCATGGAAAAAACTCTGCGAACGGGATGACATCGACATCGTATATATAGCTACCGACTGGAAACACCATGCGGAAATGGGTGTATATGCTATGGAGCACGGTAAGCATGTGGCTATCGAAGTACCTGCTGCCATGACACTGGACGAAATCTGGAAACTAATCAATACTTCCGAAAAGACTCGCAAGCATTGTATGCAACTGGAAAACTGTGTATATGACTTCTTTGAATTGACATCACTCAATATGGCACAGCAAGGTGTATTCGGTGAAGTACTTCATGTAGAAGGTGCGTATATCCACAATCTGGAAGACTTCTGGCCGTATTACTGGAACAACTGGCGTATGGATTACAACCAACTGCACCGTGGCGATGTATATGCCACTCACGGCATGGGTCCGGCTTGTCAGGTACTTAATATCCACCGTGGCGACCGCATGAAAACGTTAGTATCTATGGATACCAAGCCTGTGAACGGTCCTGCATACATCAAAAAGAAAACCGGAAAAGAAGTGAAAGACTTCCAGAACGGCGACCAGACATCCACTCTCATCCGTACCGAGAATGGCAAGACAATGCTGATCCAGCACAACGTAATGACACCACGTCCTTACAGCCGCATGTATCAAGTGGTCGGAGCAGATGGTTATGCCAGCAAATATCCGATTGAAGAATACTGTCTGAGACCTTCGCAAGTAGACTCAAATGATGTACCGAATCACGAAAAGCTGAATGCACACGGTTCCGTATCCGAAGATGTGAAAAAAGCATTGATGGCTAAATACAAAGACCCGATTCACAAAGAACTGGAAGAAACTGCCAAGAAAGTAGGCGGTCATGGCGGTATGGATTATATCATGGACTATCGTCTGGTATACTGCCTGCGCAACGGCCTGCCACTCGATATGGACGTTTATGACCTGGCAGAATGGTGCTGCATGGCTGAGCTGACCCGACTTTCTATCGAGAATGGTTCTGCTCCGGTAGAAATACCCGATTTCACCCGTGGCGGATGGAATAAAGTGCAAGGCTACAAACATGCTTTTGCCGAATAAGCCATTATACCTTATTAATATGTAAACTTACGGATAGCCCGACTGAGAAAAAGTGGGGTTATCCGTAAGTTTATGTTCGGCGCTCCACTGATTATTATAATCACCTATATGAAAGCAGATATTTTAAAACCCTCTAGACAGACTATCCTTCGGGAAGCCAAAGATTATGTGATGATCGCCGTAGGTATGATACTATATGGCATCGGATGGACCGTTTTCCTACTCCCCAACGACATTACGACGGGCGGAGTGCCGGGTATTGCATCTATTGTATATTGGGCAACGGGATTCCCGGTACAGTATACATATTTCAGCATTAACTTTTTCTTATTGTTGCTTGCCCTCAAGCTGTTGGGATTAAAGTTCTGTATTAAAACCATTTTCGGAGTATTTACCCTGACTTTCTTCCTTTCCGTTATCCAGCAACTGACCTCCGGTGTCGCCCTTCTTAAGGACCAGCCTTTCATGGCATGCGTCATCGGAGCATCGTTCTGCGGCGGCGGTATCGGAGTCGCCTTCTGCGCCAACGGAAGTACCGGCGGTACGGACATCATTGCCGCTATCATCAACAAGTATCGGGATATCACCTTGGGAAGAGTCATACTGATCTGCGATATGATTATCATTACCTCCAGTTACTTCGTTCTGAAGGATTGGGAGAAAGTAGTATACGGATTTGCAACCCTTTACATTTGCAGTTTCGTCCTCGACCAGGTAGTGAACAGTGCACGTCAGTCCGTCCAATTCTTCATCATATCCGGCAAGTATGAAGAGATAGGACGACACATCAACGAGTACCCTCATCGTGGAGTAACGATTATCAATGCAACCGGCTTCTATACAGGCAAAGAAGTGAAAATGATGTTTGTACTTGCCAAAAAGCGGGAGTCTACCATCATCTTCCGGCTGATCAAAGATATCGACCCCAACGCATTTGTATCGCAAAGTGCCGTTATCGGAGTTTACGGAGAAGGCTTCGACCACATCAAAGTAAAATAAATAAAGAAACAAGATTGAGAAACATGAAATATAGATCATATCACCTATTACTGGCAGGAATATTCTCTCTGTTAACAACAGGCGCTATGGCCGAAAAAACATCCGATAAACCTTACTGGCAGGATGTACAAGTCGTATCGGTCAATAAAGAATATCCGCGTACCTCTTTCATGACGTACGACAACCGGACAGACGCATTGACCGGAAAGTTTGAGAAAAGCAATTATTATCAATTATTGAACGGCACCTGGAAGTTCTTCTTTGCAGACAGTTACAAAGATCTTCCGGCCAATATCACCGATCCTTCCGTGAGCACTGACTCCTGGAATGATATCAAGGTTCCGGGCAACTGGGAAGTACAAGGATATGGAGTGGCCATATACACCAATCACGGTTATGAATTCAAGGCACGCCATCCGCAGCCTCCCATACTTCCGGAAGCCAATCCCGTCGGAGTCTATCGCCGTGATATCGACATCCCTGCCGATTGGCAGGAACGTGATATCTACCTCCACCTCGCCGGAGCCAAATCGGGAGTATATGTATACGTCAACGGACAGGAAGTAGGATACAGCGAGGATTCCAAAAATCCGGCAGAGTTCCTGATCAGCCCATACGTAAAACCGGGCAAGAATGTACTTACACTGAAAATCTTCCGCTGGAGCACCGGATCTTATCTGGAATGTCAGGACTTCTGGCGTATCAGCGGCATTGAACGGGATGTATACCTGTATTCACAGCCCAAAGCTGCCCTGAAGGATTTCCGTGTGAAATCAACTCTGGATGACAGCTATAAGAACGGAGTATTCGCTTTGAACGTTGATTTACGGAATCATCGTCCGGCTGCAACCAATCTTACACTGGTATATGAACTGCTCGACGCTCAGGGAAAAGTAGTTGCCAGCGAAGAGAAGACAACTTATGTCCCCACCAACGAGACACGCACCCTTTCTTTTGACAAGAATCTGGCAGACGTCTGCACATGGACATCGGAACAACCGAACCTCTACAAACTGATGATGACTGTCAAAGAGGACGGCAAAGTCAACGAGATTATTCCTTTCAATGTAGGATTCCGCCGCATCGAGATCAAACCAATCGACCGGAAAGCCGCCAACGGGAAACCTTATGTATGCCTGTTCATCAACGGGCAACCCCTGAAAATGAAAGGAGTCAATATCCACGAGCATAACCCGGAAACAGGACATTACGTCACTGAGGAACTGATGCGCCGGGACCTCGAACTGATGAAACAGCATAATCTGAACAGTGTACGTCTCTGCCATTACCCGCAGGACCGCCGTTTCTATGAACTTTGTGACGAATATGGCCTTTACGTGTACGATGAAGCCAATATCGAAAGCCACGGTATGTATTACGACCTTCGCAAAGGCGGCTCATTAGGCAACAATCCCGAATGGCTGAAACCACATATGGACCGTACGATCAACATGTTCGAACGCAATAAGAACTACCCCAGCGTCACTTTCTGGTCGTTAGGCAATGAAGCCGGAAACGGATACAACTTCTACCAGACGTACCTCTGGCTGAAAGAAGCTGACAAGAACATCATGGAACGCCCCGTAAACTATGAGCGTGCCCAATGGGAATGGAATACCGATATGTACGTACCACAATATCCGGGAGCCGACTGGCTGGAAGATATCGGTAAGAATGGCAGCGACCGCCCCGTCGTTCCGTCAGAATATGCGCATGCGATGGGCAACTCTACCGGAAACCTGTGGGGACAATGGCAAGCCATCTACAAATATCCGAACCTTCAGGGAGGATACATCTGGGACTGGGTAGACCAGGGCCTGCTCCAAAAAGACAAGAACGGAAGAGAATACTGGGCTTACGGAGGCGACTTCGGAGTAAATGCCCCCAGCGACGGCAATTTCAACTGCAACGGGCTGGTCAACCCCGACCGTAGTCCGCATCCGGCAATGGCAGAAGTGAAGTATGTACATCAGAACATCGGTTTTGAAGCGATCGATGCCGCATCGGGCAAGTTCAACATAACCAATCGTTTCTATTTCACTAACCTGAAAAAATACCAGATACACTACAGTGTAGTAGCCAACGGAAAAACGGTCAGAAGCGGAAAGGTATCACTGGATATCGCCCCACAAGCCTCGAAAGAGTTTACCGTACCGGTCAATGGTCTGAAGGCCCGTCCGGGAACGGAATATTTCGTTAACTTCAACGTAATAGCAGTAGAGCCGGAACCACTGATTCCCGCAGGATACGAAATCGCATACGATCAGTTCCGTCTGCCTGTCGAGGCCGAAAAGAATACTTATAAAGCAAACGGACCCGCATTGCAGACCCATACCCAAGGAGATGAACTCACTGTTTCTTCTTCAAAAGTAAACTTCGTATTCAATAAGAAGAGCGGCCTGGTCACCTCATACAAAGTGGACGGAACAGAATACTTCAAAGACGGATTCGGCATCCAGCCCAATTTCTGGCGTGCGCCTAACGACAACGATTACGGTAACGGTGCTCCCAAACGCCTCCACGTATGGAAACAGTCCAGCAAAGACTTCCACGTGACGGATACGAAGGTAAGTACAGAAGACAAAGCTGTCCTGTTGCAGGCTACCTATCTGTTGGCAGCCGGCAATCTGTACGTTGTCACCTATAAGATATACCCGAGCGGAGTGGTGAATGTGAATGCCAGATTTACTTCTACCGATATGCAGGCCACCGAGACAGAAGTTTCCGAAGCTACCCGCATGGCTACCTTCACTCCCGGAAGTGATGCAGCCC
Source organism: Bacteroides sp. HMSC067B03 (assembly GCF_001811315.1). Classification (NCBI taxonomy): domain Bacteria; kingdom Pseudomonadati; phylum Bacteroidota; class Bacteroidia; order Bacteroidales; family Bacteroidaceae; genus Bacteroides; species Bacteroides sp. HMSC067B03. The sequence goes on from NZ_KV804360.1 coordinate 87,573, forward strand.
GCAAAGCTGCTTCCAAGCTGGAAGTTCCCCGCATCGGTGTACGTTTCCGTCTGCCGGCCCGGATGAACAACGTGCAGTATTTTGGCCGTGGTCCGGAAGAGAACTACATCGACCGCAATCATGGAACCATAGTAGGTGTCTATCAGACTACTGCCGACAAGATGTACTTCAACTACGTACGTCCTCAGGAAAACGGGCACCACACGGATACACGCTGGCTCACCCTGTCTCCCAACAAAGGAAGCGGACTTGCCATCGTAGCCGACAGCCTGGTGGGTTTCAACGCTTTGCGCAATTCCATCGAGGATTTCGACTCGGAAGAAGCACTGCCCCACCCCTATCAATGGAATAACTTCAGCCCGGAAGAGGTAGCCAACCACGACGAAAATGCCGCCCGCAATGTATTACGTAGAATGCATCATGTCAATGACATCACTCCGAGAGACTTCGTCGAAGTTTGTGTCGACATGAAGCAGCAGGGAGTAGGCGGTTATGACAGTTGGGGAGCACGTCCCGAACCTTTCCACCAGATTCCCGCCAACCGCGAATATAACTGGGGATTCACCCTGGTACCGGTTCGCTCGGGCAGTCAGGCTGCCGAAGCCGCCCAATATGATTATCGATAACCTTAGTATAAATTTAAAGAAAAGACTCATGAAAGATTTATCAAGTATTGTAGCTAAGTTCAACACCCAAGGCACTATCACCGAAATCAAGCCTTTGGGAGCAGGACTCATCAATGACACATACAAAGTGAATACACAAGAAGCAGACGCCCCCGACTATGTTCTGCAACGCATCAACCATGCCATTTTTCAGAATGTAGAAATGCTTCAAGCCAATATTGCCGCAGTCACCGGACATATCCGCAAGAAACTGACCGAAGCCGGAGAAACAGATATCGACCGCAAAGTTCTCTCTTTCCTCGAAACCGGAGAAGGAAAGACTTACTGGTTCGACGGAGACAGCTACTGGCGTGTCATGGTATTCATCCCGCGTGCCCAAACGTATGAGACCGTAAACCCCGAATATTCCAATTATGCAGGTGAGGCTTTCGGAAACTTCCAGGCTATGCTTGCCGACATTCCGGAAACGCTGGGAGAAACCATCCCTGACTTTCATAACATGGAATTCCGTCTCAAGCAGCTACGTGATGCTGTCGCTGCCAATGCTGCCGGACGAGTAGCCGAAGTACAGTATTATCTGGACGAGATAGAAAAACGTGCGGATGAAATGTGTAAGGCAGAACGCCTGTACCGCGAAGGAAAGCTTCCGAAACGTGTATGCCACTGCGATACGAAAGTGAACAACATGATGTTTGATGAAGACGGAAAAGTACTCTGCGTCATCGATCTGGATACGGTAATGCCAAGCTTCATCTTCTCCGACTACGGCGATTTCCTCCGTACAGGTGCCAATACCGGCGATGAAGATGACAAAGACCTGGATCGTGTAAACTTCAATATGGAGATATTCAAGGCATTCACCAAAGGATATCTGAAAGGTGCCAAGTCTTTCCTCACTCCTATTGAAATAGAGAATCTGCCTTATGCTGCTGCCTTATTCCCTTATATGCAATGCGTACGTTTCCTTGCCGATTACATCAACGGTGATACTTACTACAAAATCAAATATCCCGAACATAATCTGGTTCGTACCAAAGCACAGTTCAAACTACTCCAAAGTGTAGAAGAACATACCCCGGAAATGACCGCATTCATCAACAACTGTCTGAGAAATGAAGAATGAAAAATAAATGTGAGAATGGAGGGGAGTTTATCTGATAAACACTCCATTCTTCCACTGGTAAATAATGGGACGGCGGAGAAACGGTTTAAGTTTTTCTGCCGTTTCTTTCGACATATAGTCGGGAGTGGACAGAGTGACGGTCAGTTCTGTGTTTTCTTTGCTCAGTTCCACTTTCATCAATAAGATATCTGCCGAACGGGAGGCTTCATCAAATTCATATATGGAAGTGGAGTCGGGAGTTATCAGAAAATCGCTCATGACCGGAAGGGTAATGAATGAATGGTCAGTCAGCAGTTTCCAGTCCGTTGTATAGAAGCGGATGCTACTGTCACATGCCGGAGCACATGCCGTAGCTACTGTACAAATCACGTTTGTCGTATCATTCAAAGCCAATACTTTCATTTGCCAACTGGTTTCCGGTGTCATCTGCATCCGAATATAGTCCTTGCTCAGGTCGGTCATTTCCGATTTCTGTCCGAAGCGGTTTTCCACTTGCGCTTTCATCTTGCTGCTCAGGAAGTCGATGCAGTCTTCACGATTCACCTTCGTAAGTAAGGGACAAAGTGAATCCGGAATATTGATAAAAAAAGTCTTGGCTTCCTGTGCCTGCAGCGAGGTAAAAGAGAACAGACCGATGGCGAAAAATACGATGGCAAGAGTTATCTTATTTGATTTCATATTGTACTTATTATTTAGACCCCAAATATAAGAATATCATTCCGATTAACACGAGGATAAGGTCAATCGCTTTGCTTTTTAAATTCTTTTCACGGAAGAAGAGCGCTCCGAAAATGAAAGACACAATCACACTTCCCCGACGCACCATCGAAACGATGGAAATCATGGAATCGTCATAGCTCAGTGCATAAAAGTAGACAAAGTCCGCTGCCGAAAGGAAAACGGAGATCAGGATGATGGTCCAGTCCCAGCGGAAAGGAGTCGTTGACTTCCGTTTGGGCCACCAGAGGAGGAACACGATGGTTCCCATAATAAAGAGCTGGTAGACATTATACCACGATTGCACCAGCATCGGATTCAGTTGTTTCATCAGAAACTTGTCATACAGTCCGCTGATGGCTCCCATCACTGCCGCCAAGACAATAAAGAGAATCCATTTGTTATGTTTGAAGTCGATTCCTTCTTTCTTACCTGAACGGCTCAACATGAAGAAGGAAGCTACTGCCAGCATTACTCCGATCCATTGGTAAAGATTCAAACGTTCGCCAAATACCAGCATCGCTCCGACAAGCACCATCACGGGACGAGTAGCATTGATGGGCCCCACAATGGTAATAGGCAGGTGCTTCATTCCGAAGTAACCGAATATCCACGATGACAGCACGATAAACGACTTGATGATAATATATTTATGCTGCTCCCACCCTGCAACGGGAACATTAAAAATGGTTCCCCCAAGGATATCAGGCTCGAATGCCGATACCAAAATGAACGGCAGAAAAATCAGACTGGAGAAAAGCGTATTCAAAAACAATACAGGCAACACCGCATTATCTTTCAACGACTGTTTCTTGAATACATCATAAAATCCCAGCAAAGTAGCCGAGAGAAAAGCTAATAATAACCACATGGTGAAATAAGTATTAAGTATCAGGTATTAAGTATTTCTTCCGGATATTCCACGTTGACAAGGAAGAGCGCATTTCCCGGAGCGGAAGTTCCGGCTTTGCAACGGTCCCGTTGTTCTATCACTTTGCGAAAACCTTCTACGGTCAGTTTGCCGCGTCCTACCTCGAGCAGTGTTCCTACGATGGCACGCACCATGTTACGGAGAAAGCGGTCGGCACGGATGGTAAATACCCAAGTGGTATCTTCCCCCTCCATCTTTGTCCATTCGGCATGGGAGATGTGGCAGATATTGGTCTTTACGTCCGTATGCAGTTTACTGAAACTTGTAAAATCGATGTATTCGAACAGCGTTCGTGCCGCCTCATTCATGAGGTCATAATCCAATGCCCCGTACACACGGCAACGATACTGACGGTTGAAAGGATATTTGGCAGTCGTCACATAATACTTATACGTCCGGGCAGTCGCATCAAAACGGGCATGCGCATCCGGTTTCACCCGGCGGATACGGTAGACAGAAATATCGGGAGGCAACAGACGGTTCAACTTGTCGGCAACGGTCACTGTATCGAGCACTTCTTCCTGATCAAAATGTGCCACCATCAGCGAGGCATGCACCCCCGCGTCTGTTCGCCCGGCACCTATCACTTCCACATCACGACGCAGAAAAGTAGACAAAGCTTTCATCAAGCATTCCTGCACACTACTCCCGTTGGGTTGTATCTGCCAACCGTGATAGTTGGTTCCATCATAAGCCAAATAAATAAAATACCTTTGCACGCCGATTCCTTATTTTAGGGTTTTCGAGTGCAAAAGTAGTCATTTTTTTCATTCATACGTCGAAGGAGTCGTACCAAATGCATCTACAAAATGTTTGCGGAACGTCGGGATATCATTGTACCCCACCATTTCGGCCACTTCCTGCACCGCATATTGTTTCGTTTTCAACAGCACTCCGGCACGACGCATACGTACACCTCTGATCAGTTCTATAATGGTATAGTCGGTACTTTGCTTCACTTTTCGGTAGAGAGTGGGCTGGCTCATATTCATTTCCGCTGCCAGTTTCTTCACACTGAAGTCCGCCTCGCAAATATTCTCTTCTACAATTTTGATAACGGCTGTGATAAACGGATCTTCCGTCTTCACTTCCTCACCCGTCTGTTCCTGCTCGTTCGCGGCAATCGTATCTGTTCCCGGCAACTTGAACAATTTCGTATACATCTGCTTCAATGTCTGGCGACCGTTAATCAGATTACTGACTTTCGCTTTCAGAATGCCCGGAGTAAAAGGTTTCAGCACATAATCATCCGCACCCAACTCTAATCCGCGAATAATGTCATCATCCTCCACCTTCGCTGTCAGCATAATAAAAGGAATACTGCATGTTTCCGGATTCTCCTTTACCTCACGGCAACATTCAAAGCCGTCTTTAACCGGCATCATAACATCACTGATAATCAAATCGGGCATCTCCTTGGTTGCCATATCTACCCCCTCCTGACCATTCGTTGCCATCAGCAGGTTATATTCATTGCCAAACAGCACTTTCAGATAGAGGCGGATATCTTTATGGTCTTCTACAATCAATATCGTCTTTTTATTTCCACCCACTGCAGAGGGTGCTGCTTCTTCAGGCGTCTCCTCCGTAAAAAGTGGTAATTGCTGATCTTGTTTTACTTCTGTATCCTCTATTATCACCTCCTGTTTCGATAGTTCTTCAGCCGATGCCGGTTCTGCCACATCCGGCAGTTCCTCCGGATCGGTAAACTGAATATTCGGGTTATTTTCGAAGACAGCTCTGTCGACAGGAAGATTCACCGTCACTTTCGTACCTTTTCCTTCGGCACTTTCAAGAGCAATCGTTCCCAAATGCGCTTCCACCATCTGCTGCATGATAGTGAATCCTAATTGTGCAGCTGATAAATCATGCCCCAATCCCTCATCCTCTCTCATCAGTTGTTCGGCGGTTCTCACTTTTTCTTTTCCATTATCTTCTATTACCAGACTGACATAATGCCTGTTGTCACTTACGATCTCACAGACAGATAAGGAAACGACTCCTGCATAATGCGTATGAGTGAAAGCATTCGTCAGCAGATTATGAATAATAAATTCGACCTTCTTTTTATCCACATAGAATTCCGTCTCCTTCTTGATTCTCTTCTCGCAATGAAAATCAATGGTGTATGCCTTCAACAGATCTCGGATACCCAAAAGAGAACTGTCGATCATCTTGTCTACCGAATACGGAGCAACCTTCAGTTTTTCTTCCAGATCTCCCTGTCCATATACCGACATTAGCTGGTCGCAAGCATCCACCATACGAAGTGAATTCCGGTATGCCACTTGCAGAGAAAATTTCGAAATCTGAAAGTTATCTTTCTGCAAATCCTTCAGCGGAGCGATGATAAGCGACAACGGAGTACGCAGTTCCTGCACAAACAGCATAAGCAAGCGGTTCCTCATCGCTTCTATCTCTTTCTTCTGCTCCCGCTTCAACTTTTCCATGTTTAGGTTTTCCTTCAATATCATCTCCCGATCGCGATGCATCTGTTTACGCTGATCCCTCTTTCTGAAATAGCCATAGAAGAAATAAGATAATCCGAGCAGTAACAAACCATATATGATATAAGCCCATATCGTCTGATACCACTTGCCCTTCACTACGAGAGGAATCTCGATCAACTCTCCCTCTTTTCCATCCGGGAAAACAAGTTTTGCTTGCAAAGTATATTTTCCGGCAGACAATCCATTGAACCACAAACCTTCCGCAAGTGGTATCATCTTCCAGTCTTTATCCACTGGAAGCAGACGATAGGCAATTTTGCGCTGTGCCAGTCCGTAGCGCAAGTCGGAGAAGTACAAATGAAAATCATTATTATCGGAAGCGAACGCCAGCTTCTCCTGCCTTTCCGGAGAAACAGACAGAATTATCTGCCCGTTCCGTTTCTCTCCGGCCAGCACTGTTTCTCCGCCGACTTCCACGTCCGTCAGCATCAGATGCTTCTTGCCGCTGTCTCCTTTCGTAGCAGACGGATCAAAGAAAATCAGTCCCCACGAATTCGCCCATAGCAAGCGCCCATCATTCAAACGGCATACCGCACTACAGTTTCCCGCTGACAGATAATTATAGAAAGCTTCCTGTCCGTTTCTGATTGTCATCACGCCGACATTGTTTCCTGCCCAGGTATTTCCGATATGATCATCGACCATACAACTGACGTGTCCGTTTGTCAATCCGTTCCGCAAGGTATAAACCGATTCTATTTTTTCTTTTTCTCTTCCGTCGATGCGGACAACGACATTCAGATAAGCCGCATAAATCTGATTATAATTATTCACATAGATGGTACGGACACCGGCTTCCTCCAGCCCGTTCTCCTTTTCGTAGTTTCCTTCCACCCGTATCTGGTTACCGGTCGTTTCAATCCTCTTCAGTCCTTTGTCTGTACCGATCCACACATTACCTTCCTTATCTTCGGCTACTGCAAATACACTCTTGATTTCACCGGGCAGTCTTATACTCTTACATCCGTGAGTTTTCGGGTCAACCTGTATCAATCCATTCGAAGTACCTACCCACAAACGGTTCCAGGAGTCCAGGCAGAAACAATGAATAATTGTTTCCATTTTCCCGCCTTCGCTGTTTTTCAATTGAAAAGTTTCTATGCCTTCCGTAAGCGGATTGACAACGACTACTTCTCCGAAATTATTGCCCAGCCAGATATTTCCGTTCCTACCTTTATATATATGGTAATGCCCGGAGAAACCGGGCCCTTTTTTCCAAGGCTCAAAATGTGTATCCATCGAAAGCATCGGAGTAGTACTTCTCATAATGCCCCCGTCAGTCACCGTCAGCCAGACATATCCTTTCAAATCTTCAACTATACCGTCTACTCTGGACTTAAAAATCTGCCGCACCCGGCTATACATACTATCGCTGATATCAAATTTCACCACTCCGCCACCAAAGGTACCCACCCAGAGAATCTGCTGTTTATTATCCCATAGCAGACTGGTCATCTTATTTTCAATTCTCGAATGGAATGCTTTCTCATTCTGCGTCAATAGTGTCAAAGTAAACGGACTCTCACACAAATACTGGTTCTCAAAATGCAATTTGTATAATCCGTCCCAAGTAGTCAGATAAAATGTCTGCTTATCTTTCATCACCATATCCGTGACATATGAATTGGAGAAATCCGACTGATCACCTCCTTCGAGAGAGATCACCCGTTCCTTATGCGTTTTAAGGTCATAACATACAATGTCATTCCATAATCTGCAAATCCACAAATATCCCTGCCGCAAAAAGAGTCTGTTCACTACATTATATTCTCTGATCAGAGCACTCTTTTTCGTTACAAAATCATAATGCATCACCTTTTCACGATCAACAGAAAAATACAGATTTGTTTTTCCGTCCGTACAAAGATTGGCAACTTTCCCTTTTATCAAAGGTTCGGGATTCAATGTACAGAGTACAAAATCATCTTTTCCTTCTTTCTTACGGATGGGATGTGATTCAAACAATCCTTGCGAAGTAGCCAGATACAAGTTTCCGTCATACCAACAAAAATCATGAATCTCTTTAAGTTTCAATGGCCGGTCAAAACGTACAGGCAAATATTTTTCAATCTCTTTGTCAAAACAAGTCATTCCTCCCTGATAAAGTAAAGCATAATATAAACCGTCGGGAGCTTCCTTCAGCGTTTTTACAGCCTGATGCAGAGGAACAGAGAGAGAGTCGATGCTCATAATAAGGGGATAATCACGGAATCTGAAGCCGTCATAACGGGAGATTCCCTTATCGGTGGAGAACCACATAAAGCCTTCGCTTCCGTAACAAACATGATAAATTGTATTATTTCCGACTCCGTTTTTAATGACTAGCGGTTCCAGGTCCCAGTGGATATCTATAGAGTATGTCGGGAGAAAACCCGTCAGCAGTAGCAACAGAAAGAAGAACTTCCTCATATCTTAATTGTATTTTGTTTATGTGTATTGGCAGATAAAGATAGATAATTTAATCATTAGCAAACCGTATAACAACTGTTTTTTAGCAATAATTCACAATAAAATAAAAGCCCGCCGATCCGTAAAAGAATCGGCGGGGCTCCTCATTGTTTGTTTCTTAATTGTCTGAATGACTAAAGCGATACTATTGTTTGCTGTTTGGTTCCTCTTTTAGTTTGATGGAATCTCCTTGCACGGCGCAAGGAGTCCTCTTATATAGTTGTATATATTGTAACGTAATACCTAAAATCAATCAATTAGTGTAGTATTTTAATTGGCTGCTTTGGAAAGAGTAAAGCTATAAGTTCCCTGATTGTTTTTAAAGTTGTAATTGCCTTTAAAGTTTACCGGAACCTTTACGAGACAATTGTTCTGGTCGCTCACACGGAAATAAAGATAAGAAGTTGAACTGAATACGCTGCTGCCTTCGGCAGTGGTAGATAAAGAAGCTCCGTAACCTTGCCAGTTGAACAGATCAGTTGAAGAAGAATATGTAGTACCTATATAGTATACGGCATCTTTATCTATATTAAAGTTGAGTGAAACACACAATGCGAATTGTTCTACGAAAGCACCGCTTCTGGTACGGGCCTGATATTCGGCGGTCATCTTTACTTCTTTTCTGTCACTACCTGTACCGTAGTATCCTTCGGAAGTTTCAGATTCACAGTTACGAACCGTATTTCCGTTCTGACGAAGTGCTTCAAGTACACTTGCCATTTCTTCTGCAGTCACAGAAGGTACATCGCCTACTTTTGAATCAGTAGTTGCAGTTTGTATACCATATAAAGATATCATGGATTCAAAGCTTGAAGAGTTGTCTTCAAAACTATCACTTTCAGCATTAGAACATGCTACAAAAGTTAATGCCAATACACATGCGAAAAAGAATTTAATTGATTTCATATTAGTTCCTCCTAATTATTACTTGTTTGTTTAACTTGCTTGCGAATTGTTGTTTGCCAGTTCGCGGTCATTTTACACTTCTTATTGTTTATTTGCTCATGTTCCTTAGGAGGGAATCTTTAAACTTAAGTTGTCTTATTTGTCTTTCCTTATTTGTTTGTACATTGCAAACATAGGTGTTTTATTCAATAGAAAAAACTTTTTAGAAGGAAAAATGAATGAATTACCACTCTTTAACGAAGGAAATACAGCTTATTCAAGCGTTTGAATAAGATATGCAAGTGTTAAAACACCACTCATCTGCAAATCATTCAAAACAGGCGATAAAAATACCATCTATCACCCATGAATTATACACCACCTATAAAAGAATGATTTACCACTTCACTTATTAATTTCCATTGCAAGCGAAGAAAAGAAAGATGAATCCACCAATTAACGTCTATTCAGATAACAGCTACTTTTGTAGCATCAACAAACAAAACCCATCATGCGATGAAAAAGAAAAGAATCTTATTTTTGTTCGTTACCTTGTTTGCTTCTACCTTATTATATAGCCAGGTAGTCGGAGTGAAAACGAATCTTGTAATGGACGCGATGAAAATGATCAATCTCGGAGCCGAAGTCGGTCTGAGTAAGAAGTTAACTCTGGACTTGTATGCCAACTATAATCCGTGGAAATACAAAGATCAGAAGATGATGAAGATGCTCGCCATCCAGCCGGAACTCCGCTACTGGTTCTGCGACAAGTTCAACGGACATTTCGTGGGATTCCATGTACATGGAGGCGTTTATCAGGCTGCCGCCATCAATATGCCCTGGGGCATCTGGCCGGAACTGGAAGACCACCGCTTCAAAGGACACTTCTATGGTGCAGGCATTTCCTACGGTTACCAGTGGATTCTCGCCAAGCATTGGAATCTGGAAGGAAATATCGGTGTAGGTTATGCACGTGTCAAGTACGAGCAGTTCGAATGCAAGACATGCGGTGAGAAAGTAAGCGAAGGACATAAAAACTATGTAGGTCCTACAAAAGCTGCTATCAGTTTAATCTATTTATTCTAAAACAAAACAAATATGAAAAAGATATTATGCATACTCTTCTGCCTGCTGCCTGTATTGGGCGGGAAAGCGCAGACACTCTACAGAGATCAGGTGCGTATAGAAAAAGAATCTATCACGCGTAATGAAGATAATAATGTGCTAAGCATCGATATGGATATCGTGATGCAGGAAAATCTGAAACTCTCCTCCAATCATGTAGCTACACTCACTCCATTTCTCGAATCAAACGGACGTACCAAGATATTGCCGTCTATCGTAGTTTACGGACGCAAACGTGAAATAGTAAATCGCCGCAATAATATAACTCCGACTCCGGAGAGCATTTACAGCACCATCCGTCGTAAACATAACAAAGAGCAGATTGTAAACTACCGGCAACAATTTCAGTTCGAAGCATGGATGCGCGATGCGGAAATGAAACTAAATATTGATGTATGCGGCTGCTGCGACCTGCAAGAGGAGACCGGTGGTGAATTAATCACCCGTCTGAACATTTCACCCCTGCAAATACAGCCGTCCATTTCTTATATCACCCCACAGGCAGAAGCCGTGAAGCACCGTGCCATCGAAGGAAGTGCCTTCCTTGATTTCCCGGTCAACAAGACTATCATTTATCCGGAGTATCGCCGTAACACAGCAGAGCTGGCCAAAATACGTGCTACCATTGACAGTGTACGCAATGATGACAAGACTACACTTAGCAGTATAAGAATTCACGGTTATGCGTCACCGGAAGGCAGTTATGCCAACAATACCCGACTGGCGAAAGGTCGTACACAGGCATTGGTAGATTATGTGACCAGTTATTACAAGTTCGATACGAAACTGATTACTTCCGAATATACTTCCGAAGACTGGGACGGATTCCGCAAGTTTATCGTGGCATCTTCATTGGAGAAGAAAGACGATATCTTGAAACTGATGGATGATTCCACGTTGGATATAGACAAGAAAGAACGTCAAATCGCCCAATTGGCAGGTCCGCAAACCTATAAATACATATTGGAAGAATGTTATCCGGCTTTGCGCCATTCAGATTACACGGTCAACTATACCGTGCGCGGATTCAATCTTGAAGAGACCAAAGAGATTATCAAGACACGTCCGCAACTGTTGAGCCTGCAGGAAATTTACCGGATCGCAGAAAGTTGCCAGCCGGGAAGCGAAGAGTTCAACCATTCATTCCAAGTAGCAGCCACCATGTTCCCGGACGATCCTATTGCCAACCTGAACGCAGGGGCCATGGAGATTCAAAAAGGCGGCGACCTGACAGCAGCCAAGAAGCATCTTGCCAAAGCTGATCAGAAAGCAGCAGAAACACAGAATAACCTGGGAGTCATCGCTCTGCTGGAAGGCAACTATGATGCAGCGGAGAAGTATTTCAATGCAGCCAAAGCAGCCGGTCTTGCTACTCAGACTGACGCAAACTTGAAAGAATTAAAAAGAAAGAAGAATTATCCCACAAAATAATAAGACACAGACAAGTTTTGTTTTTACCCCAATAATTTTATTATTAATAATTTAAAACCCAAAAACAAACAGGAACGCACCACCTGAGAAGGCAGTGCGTTTTTTATATCATTAAATTCCCATTCAACGAACTAAAAAACAGATTTTATCAGTACTTTTATCTGATAAATCAATAATTTTGCAGATAGAATACCAATATCAAAGTAGAATAAGATGGAACAACTCGAAGTAATACAAAGTAAGATTTACGACATACGTGGGCAAAAGGTGATGCTAGACCGTGATTTAGCAGAAATGTATGGAGTCGAAACACGGGCTTTAAATCAAGCGGTGAAACGCAATACAGACCGTTTCCCGGTGGATTTCATGTTTCAGTTGACAGATGAAGAAACGGAAATTTGGAAATCACAAATTGTGATGTCCAATTCTATAAAGATGGGCGTTCGCCGGAATCCTTATGTGTTTACAGAATTAGGCGTAGCAATGCTTAGTAGTGTGCTCAACTCAAAGACGGCAATACAAATAAATATGGGCATAATGCGTGCTTTCGTTGCGGCTCGTCAGTTACTGTTAAACCCGCCGACCGACCCAGTACGTGAGCTTCAAAGCGAAGTCAAGGAACTAAAGGAGTACATCGAGGAAGTATTTGCAGACTATAACGACATCAACGATGACACCCGGATGCAGTTAGAACTTATTAATCAGACCTTAGCTGAGTTACAGGCACAAAAGGCTTTGGCAGACAAGCCGCGTAATCCTATCGGCTTCATTACTCCTAAGAAGAGATAATAAACAGGCTGTCCGATTGGCTGTCTCATTGGCATAAATCAATAATAAAAAAATACTTGTTTTTGTCTATTCGTTATCTCTTGTTTTCATTGGTTGAAATACTGTTCCGCTGATTACTCGCAAAGGATAGGGAATGGATTATCGCTGAACTTACAAGAAGTCTATTACAAAGAAAACGCACCACCAAAAAAGGCAGTGCATTTTTTATATTCAGATGATTCAGCCTCTTCAGCCACACTCCACAACCGCCTGCCAACGGGCAAAAGCGGCTGAAAGCACCCCTCGAAAAAGACACCTTCCGGCCTTCAGCCCCTTCAGCCGAAAAATCACCGGAGCGTCGGCTGATCTCTGGATGTCCCGTAAAATCCGGGGACAGGCACATAGATCGGCTGATTGCGCAGACCAATATTCTGCAACTTACCTTCCCGGCAAATTCTCCGGATATGAATCATAGCCGTAGAACGCAACATGCCGCACAATGCCTGGAAGTCGCTGCGCTGCATCATCTGATGTGTACTGAAATATCCCTTCAGCAACATGTCAATTTCCACTTCCGACAGTTTGGCTGAATGAAAATTCTTCTTCAGCTGCTTTACCTTAATTAATCCGATTGAGTTTTTCAATTTCTGATCCGAGCGAAAGCGGATCGCTTTCAACTTTATTTTCATATTCCGGCGTGGGGTATCGGCAGCGATCTCTTCCGTAGCAGTCAGCGTAGGATAAAAATACCCGATGCCGTCCAGATGGATCTGCCGTCCTTCGCCCAATTCCTCTCCCATTACTTGAGAAAGCGCATCCAGCACTGCCCTCACATCTACCTCGTTCAGCGTGCAGCGGGATTGAATCTTACTCCTGATTTCGTCCGTATCGACCTGACCATTGTAAGCAATACGAGGATGGAATCTTTTTTTCTTCGGTTGGTCCGGTGATACCGGATTCTCATACCAGTCAAATAATATAGCCATAGCTTTTCTTTTATATAAGTACTTCTGATCTGTTATTCCTATAGAAACTTCCGATGAAAGAAGCCTCATCTTCAGCGGCTAACGAACTATGACTGCCCGGCTAATGGAGATTAGCCGATTGACTAATGAAGGATAGCTGTTCAGCTAATCTTCATTAGCCTCTGATGTTTGCGGCTCCAAAGTTATAACATAAAGGCAGGAAAACCTAATGTTTCCTACGCTATTTCATAAACAGAAGTACTTGGAAGATTCTTGCGGAAACACTTGCAAACCCCTATCCTCAGATGGTAACTTTGATGCACGAAACTTATAAAAAACAACAGATATGATGGAAAAAGTAACCCAAATGATTGCCATGCTGATAAAGGCGTGGAAAACAGAGAACGTATTTATGCCAAACGCCGCAGCCATTACCGGCAGCACTGAAGTCAAATCTCCGGAAGCCCCTCCCCTGCCGGCAGCACCGGAACCTCCCGTCCCCGCTATGCCCGAAGCGAAGCAGCAGCCCTCCAATGGTTCCGCCTGCCTGACGGAGCGGGTAAACTCCTTTTTGCGGGCCAACTATGACTTCCGCTACAACCGACTGACGGAAGAAACCGAATTTCGCCCATTAAGCGGAACCAACAAAGAATTCCGTCCCATCGGGAAACGTGAACTGAACACGCTCTGCATGGAAGCTCATGCGGAAGGTATCTCCTGCTGGGATAAAGATGTGAGCCGCTACATCTATTCCACTCAGATCGGAGAGTACCATCCCTTCCGGCTTTACATGGACGAACTGCCTCCCTGGGACGGCATCGACCGATTGACTCCGCTTGCCCGGCGTGTATCTGCCCTGCCCTTATGGATAAAGGGATTCCACACATGGATGCTGGGACTTGCCGCCCAATGGACAGGAAAAACGGGCGTCCATGCCAACAGCGTAGCCCCCATCCTGATAAGTGCTGAACAGGGACGGATGAAGTCAACTTTCTGCAAGTCTCTGATGCCCAGAGTGCTGCAACGTTACTATATGGACAATCTGAAACTGACATCAGAAGGACAGGCAGAACGGCTTCTATCAGAAATGGGACTCATCAATCTGGATGAATTCGACAAATATGCGGAAAAGAAGATGCCGCTTCTGAAAAATCTGATGCAGATGTCGAGCCTCCACGTCTGCAAAGCTTACCAACGTAATTTTCGGGACTTGCCACGTATCGCTTCTTTTATCGGAACTTCGAACCGTTTCGATCTGATGAGTGATCCGACAGGCAGCCGTCGTTTCTTCTGTGTGGAAGTAGAAAAGCCGATAGATTGTGAGGGAATCGAGCACGAACAGATTTTTGCCCAACTGAAGGCGGAGCTTGCCGACGGGCATCCGTATTGGTTCAGCAAAGAAACGGAGCGGGAAATTCAACAGAACAATGCTCCCTTTTATCGCACCAGCTCAGCCGAAGATGTATTTTTCAGTTGTTTCCGCATGGATGCCTCGGCAGAAGAGAAATATTTGCAACTTTCCGCAGCCGACATTTATAAAGAACTGAAGAAACGGAATGCCGCCGCTCTACGAGGTTTCAATCCGAACCACCTGGCACAAGTCTTAATAAAACTAGGAGTAGAACGGAAGCACACGGAATACGGAAATGTATATTTGGTGGTACGCCGATAAGTCAATTTTAACATCCCGGCTGAAAGCACTGAAAGCAATATTTTTTATTTCCCGGTAGTGCTTTCAGCCGAAATGCCGATAAACAGAGGGATACGGCAAGGCTGAACAAGCTGAATCCCAACAGGTGGCATCCTTCAGACTTCCTCACAGCGCACCATGTCCCAGCCGCGAAACTGGATCAGCAACCGGTGAAAAGTCGTCCTCGACGCCAATTGTCGGGCCACTTTATCTTCGCTGTATTGAAGAAGTTGGCGATGCCCTTCGTCGGCTTGCATTGCAAGTTCCGCATCGGTAGCGGTGCGGGCAGCGTATTTGAGTTCGATGATGTAGCTGTGCTCAATGTCCGGATAGCGCTGCTTGTCGGGCAACAGGAAGAAATCGCAGTAACCATAGTTCATTTCCAGTTCCGGTTCTACCAGATAATAGGAAGCAAGAGCAAGATAGGCTTTGAGGAAGCCTTGCAGATTTCGCTCTCCTTCCATGCCGTCACGAACGGAGGAGTTTTCGCGATAAGCACAGGCGATGGATTCGAAAAATGGCTTCCAAACGCCATCGTAAGCGAGATCGTCTATCTGATCTTTCAAACGAGAAAGATCTAACGGATGAGCCTGCTGATAATATTCGCGCAGAAAGCCGAAATATTGCTCACGCACACAATGATTGGGAATGCACATTCGCAGGCGATCTCCGCGTGTGCCACACATGGTGAGCAATCCGTAATAATAGAGCAGGCTGCGAAAATTGTCGACATCCGCTACCCGTTCTGCCGGAAACGAAGTATGGAGGTTCACCAAAATCTCTCCTTTCGCCGCTATCTCCTCAATGGTACTCATGCGACTTCCTTCGTGAGCGCTGTCATGGTCGATACGGGCAAGCATCTTTAACTTACTGTAATCGGTACGGATGTTTTTGTCAACCATTTCTTCGGGGGAACGATGAAAATCAAACTGGCTACGTAAATAATATAAAGTCATATCACAATTAAAAACTCTATCATCTCCCAAGCTCATTCGTGCAAAACAATAATTATCATACCAAGGCTTCATTTCCGCTATCATCGCCTCAATATCACCGGGCAATGCATCGTTTTCCTGATAATACCGAAACATTTCGCGTACTTCCGTTTCACTGAATCCCATCATAGCATTAAAGCGGGAATCAGTCGATATATTCCAGTCTATATTGTATCCGCTGGACAGGTCATCCAGCGTGACCGGACTAACCCCCATCAGGAATATACGGTGAACATACCTTTATATTGCTTGAAATATTCACGATAAAAGCCACTGGCATGTGTCAGATCGTGAAACATCTTCTGACCGTGTTCGCTCAATATGACATTCGTGAAGTTATCGCATTCATCTATAATAAGGTATAAGGGATACCCCTTGGCTTTTGCCTTCAGTTCGATATAAGACAACTTTGCCTTGGCGCTGCTTATACTTTCGACAGTCGACTTGAAATCCGGATCGTAGAAAGAAGCGTAATCATCTGCGAACTGATTGATGACAAGACTGGAATATTCATTGAAACTAGCCATCATGCCATCTCCCGGAACAGAACAACCGGCTTTCGAGAAATCGAAATAAAGTACCTGATAGTGGTTTCTCTGATCAGTGGGATGAGCGCCAATCCACAAATCACCGAAATACCTGTCGAAGTTGTCCCGCTGCAACAGGTCATAATAAGTACGCATCATGCTCAGGAACAGGCTTTTTCCAAAGCGACGGGGACGGGTAAGGGAAAGATAACTCGGCATTCTTTCGATAAGAGGCAGGTATATGGTCTTATCCACAAAATAAAAATTGTCGTTCCTCAACCGGTTGAAATCCGATATTCCGTAAGGTATTCCTTTCAATCGATTCATATTGGCTGACCTTTTTATAATTAACATGAACAAAGTTAGTTTATTCCATGAGATTAAACAACGATTTGCAAAGATAATGTTTTCTATCTGCTATGGCTCCCCCTGTTCAGCACCCATTCTTGATACTCATTCTTGCTATTGATTACCATTATTCTCATGTAGTGGATTCACCTGCCACTAAAAGCCCAATCTGAGATGATGGCAGAATCATTCAAAGTCGAAGACAGAAGGGCTAATTTGCTCAATCAGCACAAATAGTTGCATATTCTAGCCAAGAACAAAGAAATAAAATAAAAAAAGATCGGATTTTATAACGGTGGTAAAAGCAAAATAAGGGTGGCAAAACATTCATCCGAGCTGAAAATCGTTCAAAAAGCGACTGATTCACCCATCAAAAAAGACCATTTCAAAGATTGACAAAAACACCTTAAAATTTGAAAAAAACACCGATTAGCAATCTCGCATTTCCCCCATATCTTTGCAATGTCGATAAGGGACAAAGGTTCCTTAGCCAAAGACAAGAGAATTAAAACAAACAAGTATAGTAACAAACAAATAAAAGTAACATTGCCTATAAAGAACAAACAAAAAGAATGCCCCCCTCGGAAGTATCTCTTATTCCTTATCATATAATAGGGACTTCCAACCAAAAGAACTGATGTTTAACAAAACAAACGACCCTCATCTCTCGGATGACTCTCACCCCAAAAAATCAAAAAACAAAAAACAGCATTGCTATACATATTATATAGTATATGCGACCATAAAAAAGAATTATTGCATCACACATTAAAATCAAAACGAAAATGAAAGTAAAAAATTTATTATTAGCAGGTTTGGCAGTAGCAGCCATGACAGCTTGTAGCAACAATGACATTGACGAGATCGTTGATAACGGTACTCAACCAACAACAGGTGAAAAAGCGAGCATGAAAATCAATTTCACATTCGCTGATTCAGGAACAGGAACCAGAACTGTTACAGCAGGTGGTACAGACGCAGGCGAAGAATTTGAATGGAAAGCAGCAGATATTACTGTAGTACTTAACTATGATCGCGGAGACAAGCGTATCGTAACAAAAAATTTGAAACTGGAAAAAGAGCCTGCTGACAATGGCAAAGTTGCACAATATTCAACTGAACAATTTGAAGTAGATGGTAGTGCTGGTGGTACTGATATTTACGCATTCGTTAATCCTAGTGATGCATTGATAGCCAGCCTTAGCACTGCAGACTTGGCTACGTTGGCAGTAAATAAAATAGCATCATTGCCTGCAACTTTAGATTACCTGACTGGAACTGGTTTAGCTGCTGAATCAAACAGTTTCCTCATGACCGGTACAGCAATGAATCAAAAATTGACTTATGGAGAAGTTGTTACTGTTCCTATTACTGTTAGCAGAGTTGTTGCCAAATTAGATGAAATGACAGAAGCAACAAAAGCATATCCTATCTCTGAAACTTCTGAACTGACTAACAAGGATGCTATCACTATCAAGATTACTGAGCATTCTTATTCAAATTTATCTGATGATTCTTACGCACTGAAAGCAAGTACTTCTATCACTAGCAGCTATCTACAACCATATATTGCACAAAATAATACAGCATCATACGACAGTTACAAGTGGATTGCAGCTGGCAATACATACTGCTATGAAAACTTCGGTAATGAAACTCCGACTCGCGTTCATTATGTAGGAGAAGTATTATTCGACGGTGAAGCTATTACAACAGACTTCTATGTTTGGGCTAGATTTGAAGGTGCTGCTAAAGTAGTTACAGCATACAAAAATTGGGAAACATTGACAGCTGCTGTTTCAATTCCAGAAGAATTTAAAACAAATGATCAAGTTTTGAAAGAAGCTTATGGAGTGAAAAGATATAAATCAGGTCGTTGCTACTATGAAGCAGAAATCCTGCATGCAACTGAAGGAGCATCTATCATCCGCAACAACTGGTACAAATTGTCTGTTAGAACCATTAGTGATTTAGGAACGCCAGATCCAGTTAAAGAACCGGAAGATAAAAAGACATATCTGATTATCAATGCTAACGTAGAGCCTTGGACAGTAAACATTAACGATTTCGATCTCTAATCTAATTATACATATTTGGGGAGGGATTCTTTCCTCCCCAAATATTTTTCCTTCTACATCAAAAGTAGAGCATCATATTCAAACAAAACATACGCTTCTCCACAAAAGCATAAAAAGAAAAGATAATGAAACGAACACTAACTACCATACAGAAAAAAGCAAGCAAAGTATTGTTACTTGCAATATTGGCTGGTGCAATTACATCCTGCGATTCAGTGTTGAATTACAATGAAGATTGCGACATCGAATATTGTGTAAAATTCAAGTATGACTATAATATGGAAGAAGTAGACGTTTTTGCAGAACAAGTAAGAACGGTTTCTCTTTACGCTTTTGATGAAAATAACAATCTTGTTTATCTGAAAACAGATGAAGGTGAACAATTGGGTGACGGAAATTATGTTATGAATGTAGACATAGATCCCTCCCAGTATCGTTTGATTGTATGGGCCGGGTTAAATGATGAATCATTTGCATATCCATTGTTATACCCTAACCAATCAAATATTGAAGAATTAAATGTAAAAACATTACGCAAACAAGCCACTCGAAGCCACACTGAAGAGGAAAAGGGACAATATATTGTAGAAAGCAGTCTCCATTCACTTTGGCACAGCGAAGTTAAAAAAGGAGTTACCACTCGTAACGGAAAACAGCAGATCACCAATGTGTCATTAGTAAAAAACACCAATACTATACACATCGTAGTTGCACAAGTCAATCAGTCCGGGGGACCGATAACAAAAGCATTGACAGAAAAAACATTTGAATGTGCAATTTATGATGACAATGGCTACATGAATTATGACAACTCACTACTCGAAGATAATCTATTGACGTACAAGCCCTACAATATACAATCAGAGATGGTTACCACTCATGCTTTTAGCACAACTGGTGAACCTGCAAAAGAATACAATGGGGTTAGCAGTGATTTGAGTATAGCAAGACTTGTAGAAGGTCAGAAACCAGAGTTAACAATAAGAAACTCAACAACACAAGAAGTTTTATTCCACAGTTCAGACCTCATAGAGTACTTCAAAGAAGTAGATGCCGAAAAATATAAAAATCGGAACTATACACTTCAGGAATATCTAGACCGAGAAGACGAATATACAATAAAGATATTTGTAGACGAAAAGCTTGCACTGATTAAAACTGTAATCGATGTAAATGACTGGATTATCCAAATCAATGATATTGAACTTTAAAAGACAAACAGTATGAAAAAGTACTTCTACATATTCATATTATTCTTTATACAAGCGACAGTTCTCTCTTGTACGGATGAAGAAATCTATGAATCACCTACTGATGGTAAAAGCAGTATAAAGATAACACTTAATGTTCCGGTAGACAATGGAAAGACCCGTGGATTAATCTATGGACCAGACGAGGTTCCAGTAGATGGTGAAAGCGAAATAAAAGACATATACGTCTTGGCTTTTGACAAAGAAAGTAAGTCGTATTTAGGAAAAATCCAATCATATATAACTAATAATACATTAGTTGCAAACGTCAATTTAACAGAAGATGAGTTTAAAGAATTAACCATCGTAGTCTTAACTAATTTGGAAAAGTTGACGAATGGTTACGAAATTATTGGTCAAATCAATGCTTTTGAAAAAGGAGCCCAATCAAAGGAAGAAATACTGAAGTCTCTCAAATATACATTCAACGAGATATGGGACCTTAACGGTCGTCCTCTTCCGATGTGGGGAGAAACAGACATTACTCCGGTAAGAAACAGCATTGCAACTGGAGAAGTCAATTTGTATCGTGCCATATCTAAAATTAATGTAGTCGTTAATTATGGAAAAGGTAGAAAAAAGGATGGAGTAGAAGTATTCAAGTTGAAAAGCGTCCGTGTATATTATGCCCGTACTAGTGGATTAGTAGGTTCATTGTACGCACCACAGCATAATGAGGAAGGCTCAAATACTATTACCAACCCTTCTATCCCTGAAGACGTAAGCTATTTCCCTAGATATAACGAAAATGCGGAAAATAACTTATTGTTCACAGAAAGCCAAGAAGGTGGTAGCTATGCTATTGAAAATAAAATATATGTTCCCGAATCTGATCAGAAAAATACAGAGGAACCAATGTGCCTTGTTGTAGGCGGTTACTATATGGGAAGTGATAAAGAAACTTATTACCGTGTAGACTTCAAACAAGGGAACAAAGGAAGTGAGTACTATAATGCAATCCGTAACCATATATATACATTCAACATCAACAATGTGACTCGTCCTGGTACAGATGAACCAGACCCAGCTTTAGATCATGTGGTGGTTGGCATGGATGTAACAATCAAAGATTGGACAACAGAATGGATGAGAGGTATTGGTGGACAATATACTTTGGATGTAAGTACAGGTGGATTTGTATTAACAGCAGGAGCTTCATCAAGCCCGCTCATTATTAATACAACACATAATGAAGGTTGGGAAGCCGAAAGTCTATCAAGCTGGATTACTTATACGAAAACAGAAGAAGGAATCCTTATTAAGGTTACTGAGAATAGCGGTGGTGAACGTCGCGGTTCAATAATAGTAAAAAGTGGTAATTTAGAAAAAGTTATCACCATCCGCCAAAGAGGAAAAGGTACTGCTAACAGCTATATTGTAAGTGACGATGGACACCAGATGGAACAACAATTAATCGTTACTGTAAAAGGTAATGGTGAGGTTGGCCTTGTAGCCGATGGCGTTGCATTAGAAGAAAAAGATCCCTATATCGCAGCAGAGAACATCGGTGATGTTAAGATCATTTGGGAGACAGCTGATGGATTGGTTACAATCGCAGAAGAAAATGGTAAAGCTAAGCTAGATATGGAAAGCGGCACTATTAAATATAAAGTTAATTTAGCCTGTAAAAATTCTGATATTGAAGCTAGCAACACTCTGAATAGTCAAAACTACAAAGGTGGGAATGCGTTGATCGGAGCTTTCGGTAAGAATCAGGATGGTAGCGTGAACTATAATGACTTATTATGGTCATGGCATATCTGGGTATGTCCAGATATTGATACAGACAAAGATGGTTATATTGGAGAGACAGAATTAGCAGCCATAGATCAGAAATGGGCTACTGGCTATACATTTATGGATCGCAATATGGGAGCATTGAGTAACAAGCCAGGAGTACCATCATTAGGACTGCTTTACCAATGGGGACGTAAAGATCCATTCATTGGAGCAGCGAGAGTTAGTACTGAGCAAGTTAACAATCAGATGTACACTCATCTTCCTCTTGAAAGCTATGGCTATAATTGGCATAATTCATCAGGAAACATGACTATTGAGGAAACGACCAAAGCACCCACCACCCTAATTAAGGGAATTATTACAGGTATCGACTATGCATCTCTTTGGGGAACTGCTACGGGACTAAAAGGTGAAACGAATGCCGGTAATAAGACAATATACGATCCATGTCCTTACGGATACCGTGTACCTAATGTAGCTGCTATTATATTCAAAGGGAAACCATATTCAGGTGCAAGTAGTTCAACTAGTGAAGACGCCAATTGGTATTCCAATAATGAATTTTGGCCGTTGCAAACAAATGGATCAGAAGGTGGCTGGACTAAGTATAAGCAAGTAACAGATCAAAGTTCTTATGGTTTTTGGTTAAGATATGATAAACATGATAGTGAACCTAATATTACTCAATATAGTGATACTAATAAAAAGAATAACCAGCAAAGCACTGAAGATAACAGAATAACATGGTTGCCTTTAAGTGGTGTTTATGATGGAGATGTAAATCAACTAGCATTAGTCGATAATCAGAATTCACTACTAACTAATAGCATTATGTGGACCAATTCTTCTGTTACCGTAAACGGTAACGACCGTCCGGCTGGATTATTCTTACATGGTGTACAAGCATCTTCATCAATTGATGGAAATCACTTCCACAAACTAAAAGAAAGCGGAAATAATAGTAACCTTTACGCAAAACCTCAACATGCCGGTGCTCTACGCTGCGTAAGAGACGTCAAGGTTGATATGGGAGAGGAAAATGCTATTAAAATGCCAGATGATGTTTATTTAGAAGCAACGGCTGGTAGTACTCAAACAAAAGAGCTAACCTCCCTTCTGGATAGTTGGGAAGTTGTAGACCCAGGAGCTACTTGGTTTGTAATGACACCAGACGCTGGTTCTACGGGCAGTAAACAAAAGCTGACATTTAAGGCCACACAATCCAATACTGGAGGCGCGCGAACAGCTTATATTAAGATTAAATTTAATGATACAGAAGGAACTATTAAATCTATAAAAGTAACCCAAGCTGGTCTAAATCTTAATGATCATACTGTTACCTCTCCTATTAATCTTACAAGTGCAAGTAACAATGATGCAAAAGGAAATATTGTCGCTATCAATGATTCTTGGGAAATCATTAGTGGCAAAGTAAGTTGGTTAGAAATATCACCAATGAGAAGCGAATCTCTAAATAATGGTGGAACGTCGAACGTTACTTATAGAACGACTGAGACAAATACATCAAATAATGCGCGTTCTACAACATTGACTGTACGTTTTGGCAACGGAGAGACCAAAGCCATAACAGTAACTCAAGCTGGAAAATATGAACTTGATGTTTCACCAAAAGAGATGGAGTTTGAACGCAAAAATGCCGCTACTCAATATTTCGCTATTACATCCAATACAACATGGACAATTACTAAAAACGTGAATTGGATTACATTAGGAAATAATTCGGGAAATGGAAATCTAAAGATTTCAGTAAAGTGCAGTGATAACGATAATTGGTTTGCAGAATCTCGAACAGGAACAATTACAATAAAAACATCTGATGGCAGCATAGTCAAAACAATTACAGTCTACCAAGAAGGTTACTACAGGTAAAACAAACTAAAACAATAAAGATATGAAACGTATTCATAACATACTATACAATCTGTTATTAATCGCAGGACTCAGTTCCTGCGTAACAGACAATGCGCTTGATGACTGTCCCAACCAAGGAGGTAACGAGACAGCAACTGCACAAGTTGTGCTTAGTTTGTCTATTCCTGACGGGCAACTGCCTCCTACACGTGTTGTCAGTGAATCAGAAGTAAACTCATTGTGGGTATTAGAGTTTGAAAACGATATTCTGAAAGAAAAAATAGACATTACAGCAAAATATAATAACGCTAATGGCAAGCGTCTTTATATTGCTATTGAAGAAACTGAGCATCCGGTTATTTTATCAATAGTAGCTAACCAAAACGTATCTAGTTTAGATATAGGTACAGAAAAAGAAGTTGCATTACAGAAACTTACATTTGATAATGCTCAGACTCTTAAGTATGTTCCTATGTATGGAGAAACAGTAGAATTTGAAAATATCAATAGAGACAACTCGTACGACACAAGTGTGGAACTAGTTCGTGCACTTACCAAAATAGAAATACAATATAGTTCTACACAAACAGAGGAAGAATTCACTTTCTTAGGTATTAAAGTATTGAATACAAATGCAAAGGGATATGTTAAATCTTTAGGAATCCCTACTCAAACATCTGTAAAAAGTGTAGCTGCTGATCCTGTCTCCATTAATAGTAAACTAAAAACAGCTTCTGTTTATATTGCCGAAACTAATAATAATGAAAGTAATAAGATTCAGATATTAGTTCATGGAAGATATAAGGGAACAGATTGCTGGTATCGCTTGGACATGATAAAAGAGAATGAAAAGGATGAAATTACAATTCTAAAACGCAACTATAAGTATGTTTTCGCCCTTCAAAATGTGAATTTCTTAGGACGCACTGAATCTGATGTTATGGAAGGAGATCCTGATAATAAAGCTTTTGATGCCCGCCTTATGACTCTCAATGCAGAAGAAGCAGACATTTTGGATATTACAACCGATGATGAATATTTTTTAGGAGTAAACTCATCCACACTTCAATCAACTGTAAACGATGGAGGTCTCTGTTTTGCAAAACTAAAGATTCTGACGAACAATGTCTTTCAAGGTTGGGCCATCGTAGATGCACCTGAAGGCGTAACATTCAACCCTGGAACAACCGGAGGATTGGCTAATTCTGACGAACAAAGAAAAGTGGAAACAGTGTGGATATATATAGATAAAACCAAAGTAACAAAAGACTTCGATTTTTATGTAACTACCGGTAAAATCAGAAAAGTAATTACTGTATCATTTTCTAAATGATGTATTAATAAATATAAAACCAGTACTATAATATTATGGAACCAAAAGACATCCTACAACTAGAATCATCAGATGAGCGACAAGCCTATCTGTTTGAAGAGAATGGACGGTGGTACGCTTATGAGCATTCAGCCCACCGGATCAACAAATTTGTAGAAGGCTTTGTAGACTTCAAACACAAGGTGCAAGATGTCTGCGGTCGAATCAAAGTGGAAATAGATCTCAGTGTATTGGAAAAGTGTTCCATCACACTGTGTGAAGATTCACTGCTTGTACTTGATTGTCCTGCAGCATAAAAGCTGTAGAAGAGTATAAGTTTCATAACTTTTATTTAATATAATTACACAATATATTGTTTGTTTTGTTTGTGTTCCTCAGTCCACTCAGAGGCAGCTTGTGAAAGTAGCGCTGAGTGGGTGGGGATTTTTTGTGCATAAGTTAAACAAGTTGGCTATCTATGTATTACATAAAATGTGTAACGCAAAATATGTAGTAGCCAAGAAGCCTAATCTTCCTTCCCCGTACACGGTTACAATATCTCCGAATCCTTCTGCGACCAAAAAAACAGAAAAATGATTTCTTCTTTGCAAAATGAGCGTAACCTGATCCTGATAACACCCCGCAAATAGAAATTATTTATTTTTTGACTAATAATCTTTGTTTATCTCCTATAAACCTGTATATTTGGAGTATGATAACTGATACTCTTATATTAATACAGAATTACTATGAGCCATACCATTTTCCTAATCATCGCCCTCGTCACTACAGGAATTTTTCTTATTCAATTCGTATTATCGATCTTCTTCGGAGATATGGATGCAGATGTAGATGTGGATGCTGACATCAGCAGTGTAGTATCTTTCAAAGGTCTCACCCACTTCGGGATCGGATTCGGATGGTATATGTATCTGGCAGGAAATGCCGATATAGCAAGTTATGCAATCGGGATTCTGGTAGGTCTGTTCTTTGTCTTTGCCGTATGGTTTCTTTATAAGAAAGCCTATCAGCTGCAACAAGTGAACCGGTCTGAACAAACGGATCAGCTGGTAGGACGGGAATGTACCATCTACTTCAAGCAAACCGACAACAAATATACAGTACAGACAAGCCGGGACGGCGCCATGCGCGAAGTGGACGTGATTTCCGAAACCGGCAAAGCATATCAGACCGGAGACAGAACGATCATCAGCAGCTACAAAGACGGAACTTTATACATTAAATAACTATTCAAATACACAATTTTATGACACAAGAAATGCTAATCATGGCTGCTATCCTAGTGGCGGTCATCCTACTTACCTTTATCGGCATCCTGTCGCGCTATCGTAAATGTAAGAGTGACGAAGTCCTCGTAGTATACGGTAAAACAGGGGGAGAAAAGAAATCAGCCAAGTTATATCACGGTGGAGCTGCTTTCGTATGGCCGATTATACAGGGTTACGAATTCCTTTCCATGAAACCATTGCAGATTGACTGTAAACTGACAGGAGCACTATCTGCCCAAAATATCCGTGTGGACGTACCGACCACCATCACCGTAGCGATCAGCACAGACCCGGAAGTGATGCAAAACGCTGCCGAACGTATGCTGGGACTGACGATGGACGACAAACAAAACCTGATTACTGATGTAGTATACGGTCAAATGCGTCTGGTCATTGCGGACATGACAATTGAGGAACTGAACTCCGACCGGGACAAATTCTTATCGAAAGTAAAAGATAACATCGACACGGAACTCCGCAAGTTCGGTTTGTATCTGATGAACATCAACATCAGTGATATCCGCGACGCTGCCAACTACATTGTCAACCTAGGTAAGGAAGCCGAAAGCAAGGCGCTGAACGAAGCACAAGCCAACATCGAAGAACAGGAAAAGCTGGGTGCTATCAAAATTGCCAATCAGATAAAGGAACGCGAAACAAAGGTTGCAGAAACCCGCAAGGACCAGGATATCGCCATTGCCGAAACCAAAAAGCAACAGGAAATCTCTGTGGCAAATGCAGATAAGGAAAGAATCTCTCAGGTAGCCTTTGCCAACGCAGACAAAGAATCGCAAGTGGCAAAAGCGGAAGCAGAAAAGAACATCCGTATCGAACAGGCAAATACCGAAAAGGAAAGCCGCGTTGCCGAACTGAACTCCGACATGGAAATCAAACAGGCAGAAGCTGCAAAGAAGGCAGCTATCGGACGAAATGACGCGCAAAAGGAAGTGGCTTTATCAAATGCCGAATTAGCTGTCACACAGGCAAATGCCGACAAGCAGGCCGGTGAAGCCGCCGCAAAATCGGAAGCTGCCGTACAAACTGCCCGGGAAATAGCCCAGAAAGAGGTGGAAGAAGCAAAAGCGAAGAAAGTAGAATCTTCATTGAAAGCAGAAAAGATCGTTCCTGCAGAAATCGCCAGACAAGAGGCTATCTTACAAGCAAACGCCATCGCTGAAAAAATCACCCGTGAAGCTGAAGCACGCGCAAAAGCAACTCTGGCACAAGCGGAAGCAGAAGCAAAAGCCATCCAGCTGAAACTGGAAGCGGAAGCGGAAGGTAAGAAAAAGTCATTGCTTGCAGAAGCAGAAGGTTTTGAGGCAATGGTAAGAGCTGCCGAATCAAATCCTGCCATCGCCATACAATACAAGATGGTAGACCAGTGGAAGGAAATAGCCGGAGAACAAGTGAAGGCTTTCGAACACATAAACTTGGGCAATATCACCGTATTCGACGGAGGAAACGGAGGAACAAGCAACTTCCTCAATACGCTGGTGAAAACAGTAGCACCGAGCCTCGGTGTACTGGACAAACTGCCAATCGGCGAAACAGTAAAGGGAATCATCAACCCGGAAAGTAAAACGGAAGAGAAACCTGCCGGAAAGACGGAAGAGAAGAAAAAATAAATCTTCTGACATCACAAATGAACTGCCGATAGAATATCTTAATATCTATCGGCAGTTTGTAGTTTTAATCACACTAATTATACCCAATAGGATACAATTAGAGAATTATTGCCTATCCACAAGGAAAACTAAAGCAAAATAACATATCTTTGCAGGCAAAAAATTAAAAATGAACCGCTATAAACTCCACTTTCTGCCTTTATTTATATTGATCACGGGATTTATCACGCTTACTGCCGGCTGCAAAAAGAAAGATATGTCTCTCAAATTGAATGAACCCCGCAACATCCGCGGTGTGGTCAGTTACAAACGTTCTTTCCCCGACTTAAACGACACGCACTTAGCTGTGGCAAAGACCATCGGCATCTGCCCGCCAGAAGACAGGGATGCTGCCGAAAAGATGAAAGACAAGCTTATCCATATCACCGACAATCAATTTTATGCGATAGACTCACTGACACATTCCATCCCCTACCTTATACCTCGTGCCAGCGAATTACTCGATACCATTGGTGCCAACTTCCTTGATTCACTGACAGCAAAAGGTTTGAACCCAAACCAAATAATCGTCACTTCCGTACTGCGTTCACAAAGTGATGTGAAACGTCTGCGCCGCCGCAATGGAAATGCTTCCGCAAACTCCGCCCATTGTTATGGTGCAACCTTCGATGTTAGCTGGAAACGATTCAAAAAGGTGGAAGACAAAGACGGACGTCCCTTGCAGGATGTCAATGCCGACACGCTGAAACTCGTTCTGTCCGAGGTACTGAGAGACTTGCGCCAAGCCGATAAATGCTACATAAAATATGAATTAAAACAGGGATGCTTCCACATCACAGCAAGATGAACTGTATTTCCGGAAATTTGAATGAGGGAAACACAAAACCTTCAAACTAAATTTTGTGTTATAACGGGAAACGGCTATCCTTGTATGAATCCAACGTTAAAAGAATCAGATCATGAACAAGCTATACTCCATTGGCATACAGAATTTTGAAAGTCTACGAAAAGACGGTTACTTCTATGTTGATAAAACCGCTTTGATTTCTTCAGCAATGAAACAAGAAACATCGAGAAGTGGATAGTAGAATAATTGCAATAAAATTCACCCGTAAACAGCCGAAGAATCCAAAACGTTTCACTAAATTTGCAGAAATTTTTCTTTAATACGATTCAATGATAGAGAAACTGATTGTTCTTGAGGATATTGACCCGGTTATTTTTTACGGCGTAAACAACGCCAACATACAGTTAATTAAAGCTTTATATCCAAAGCTACGTATTGTTGCCCGCGGCAATGTCATCAAAGTGCTGGGCGATGAGGAAGAAATGTGTGCCTTCGAAGAAAATATCACCAAACTCGAAAAATATTGTGCCGAATATAATTCGCTGAAAGAGGAAGTCATCATCGATATTATAAAAGGGAATGCTCCGCAAGCGGAACAAACCGGAAATGTGATTGTTTTCAGCGTTACCGGCAAACCTATCATCCCACGAAGCGAAAACCAACTGAAGCTGGTAGAAGGCTTTGCCAAAAACGATATGGTATTCGCCATCGGCCCTGCCGGCTCGGGAAAGACATATACTGCCATTGCCCTCGCCGTTCGTGCACTGAAAAACAAGGAGATCAAGAAGATTATCCTCAGTCGCCCCGCAGTAGAAGCCGGAGAAAAGCTCGGTTTCCTGCCCGGAGATATGAAAGATAAGATCGACCCGTACCTGCAACCATTATATGATGCACTACAGGACATGATACCCGCAGCCAAGTTAAAGGAATACATGGAACTGAACATTATTCAGATTGCCCCGTTAGCATTTATGCGCGGACGTACGCTGAATGACGCAGTCGTGATTCTCGACGAAGCGCAGAATACCACTACACAGCAAATCAAAATGTTCCTCACCCGCATGGGTATGAATACCAAAATGATTGTGACGGGAGATATGACACAGATCGACCTCCCTGCCTCACAAACCTCGGGATTGGTGCAAGCACTCCGTATCCTGAAAGGTGTGAAGGGAATCAGCTTTGTGGAGTTGAACAAAAAAGATATTGTACGCCATAAACTGGTGGAACGCATCGTAGATGCTTACGAAAAATTCGACAAGGAGGCGAAAGCCGAAAGGGAGAAACGAAAGAATGAACAACTGATTATCAACGGCGAACGACCGGTGAAGCAAGTCAACAACTAATCGTTTCTGTGATTTGTAACTTGTAATTTGTAATTATAATAAGACAATGAAAGCATTAACAAAAACAGATTTCAACTTTCCGGGGCAGAAGAGCGTGTACCACGGAAAAGTGCGCGATGTGTACAACATCAACGACGAAAAACTCGTCATGGTAGCAACCGACCGTATCTCGGCTTTCGATGTGGTTTTACCTGAAGGTATCCCTTACAAAGGCCAAATGCTGAATCAGATTGCAGCCAAATTCCTCGATGCCACTACTGACATCTGTCCGAACTGGAAAATGGCTACGCCGGACCCGATGGTAACTGTCGGAGTATTGTGCGAAGGTTTCCCGGTAGAAATGATTGTACGCGGTTATCTGTGTGGTAGCGCATGGCGTACTTACAAAAGCGGTGTACGTGAAATCTGCGGTGTGAAACTGCCGGACGGTATGCGCGAAAACGAGAAATTCCCCGAACCGATCGTTACTCCCACTACTAAAGCCGAAATGGGACTGCACGACGAAGATATCTCTAAGGAAGAAATTCTGAAACAAGGACTCGCTACTCCCGAAGAGTATGAAATTCTAGAGAAATACACACTGGCTCTTTTCAAACGTGGAACTGAAATCGCTGCTGAACGCGGCCTGATTCTTGTTGATACAAAATATGAATTTGGTAAGCATAACGGTACAATCTACCTGATGGACGAAATCCATACACCGGACTCAAGCCGTTATTTCTACTCAGACGGCTATCAGGAACGCTTCGAAAAAGGTGAACCTCAGAAACAGCTTTCTAAAGAATTCGTTCGTGAATGGTTGATGGAAAACGGTTTCCAGGGAAAAGACGGTCAGAAAGTACCTGAAATGACTCCGGCTATCGTACAGAGCATCAGCGATCGTTATATCGAGTTGTTCGAAAACATCACCGGTGAGAAATTTGTGAAAGAAGATACCAGCAATATCGCTGAACGTATCGAAAAGAACGTAATGAATTTCTTGAGCAAATAAGAATGGACTACCCACAACAACATATCAAGCCTTACAACGAAGACGGCAAAAAGACCGAGCAAGTGGAACGCATGTTCGACAACATCGCACATGCCTACGACAAACTGAATCATACCCTTTCTCTGGGTATCGACCGCAGTTGGCGTCGTAAAGCTATTGCATGGCTCCGTCCCTTCCGCCCGCAACACATCATGGATGTCGCTACCGGCACGGGGGACTTTGCCATCCTCGCCTGCCGCGAACTAAAACCCGACGAACTGATCGGAACGGATATATCGGAAGGCATGATGAACGTGGGTCGTGAAAAAGTAAAGAAGGAAGGACTCTCGGACAAAATTTCTTTTGCCCGGGAGGACTGCACTTCTCTCTCCTTTGCCGACAATAGATTTGACGCTATCACCGTAGCATTCGGTATCCGCAATTTTGAAGACCTGGACAAGGGGCTTTCCGAAATGTGCCGCGTACTGAAACCGGGCGGACATCTGGTTATCCTGGAACTGACTACTCCGGACCGCTTCCCCATGAAGCAACTGTTCGCCATCTACTCGAAAATAGTGATCCCATTGCTAGGCAAACTCCTCTCCAAAGACAACAGTGCCTACCATTATCTGCCGGACACTATCAAAGTATTTCCCCAAGGGGAAGTCATGAAAGGAGTCATATCGAAAGCCGGATTCGGCGAAGTTCATTTCCGACGGTTAACATTTGGTATCTGCACACTTTATACGGCGACTAAATAATGAAGAATGATGAATAATTAATTTAATCCTTTCGTGTCATGGAAAAATACGGTTTAATCGGCTACCCTTTGCGACATTCGTTTTCAATCGGCTACTTTAACGAAAAGTTTAGATCCGAAGGCATCAATGCGGAATATGTGAATTTCGAGATTCCCAATATCAATGACTTTATGGAAGTTATCGAAGAGAATCCCAACTTGTGTGGGCTTAATGTTACCATCCCTTACAAGGAACAAGTGATTCCTTTTCTGAACGAACTAGACCGGGATACTGCTAAAATTGGTGCGGTAAACGTCATCAAGATTATCCGCCAACCGAAAGGGAAAGTAAAGCTGGTCGGCTACAACTCCGACATAATCGGTTTTACACAATCTATTCAGCCACTGCTACAGCCACAACACAAAAAAGCGCTGATTCTTGGTACCGGAGGCGCCTCTAAAGCTGTCTACCACGGACTTAAGAACCTGGGCATCGAAAGCGTATTCGTATCACGGACCCACAAAACCGACGATATGCTGACTTATGAAGAACTGACTCCGGAAATTATGGAAGAACACACCGTAATTGTCAACTGTACTCCGGTAGGAATGTATCCCAAAGTAGATTTCTGTCCCAATATACCTTACGAGCTACTGACTCCAAACCATTTGCTTTACGATTTGTTATATAATCCGAACGTCACTCTTTTCATGAAGAAGGGAGAAGCACAAGGTGCTGTTACGAAAAACGGTTTGGAAATGCTGCTTCTACAGGCATTTGCCGCTTGGGAAATATGGCACCGATAAGAAAGGTGCCGACATCCGTTTTCTGGTAAATTAAGAATAAAGGCGTGTATTCAATTAAGGGGATTTATGATGAAAAAGAAAGTAGTCTATAGCATTATTATTATCATGCTGGTGTTTACCAGCTGTACTATCGGCGGGAGTTTTTATATGTTGAATTTCTCCTTGACACCGAATGCCAAAATATTGTCTAAAGATGCCGATTCTTATCCTTTTATGTACAGAAACTATCCCTTCCTGCGTCCGTGGGTGGATAGTCTGAGACAAGCAGATGCGCTGAAGGATACTTTCATTATCAATCCACAGGGTATTCAGCTGCATGCCTTTTATGTTGCTGCACCTGCACCAACCAATAAAACGGCTGTCATCGTGCATGGATATACCGACAATGCAATCCGTATGTTTATGATCGGGTATCTGTATAATCGTGATCTGGGATATAATATTCTGCTTCCCGACCTGCAACATCAGGGAGAGAGTGAAGGTCGTGCCATTCAAATGGGATGGAAAGACCGGATCGACGTTCTGCAATGGATGAACATTGCGAATGAAATCTTTGGAGACAGCACTCAAATGGTGGTACATGGCATCTCCATGGGAGGTGCCACCACAATGATGGTATCGGGCGAAAAGCAAAAGCCCTTTGTGAAATGTTTTGTAGAAGATTGCGGTTACACAAGCGTATGGGATGAATTCTCGCACGAACTCAAGTCTTCTTTCCATCTGCCTGCTTTCCCATTAATGTATACTACAAGCTGGCTATGCGAAAAAAAATACGGATGGGATTTCAAAGAAGCTTCTTCACTGAAGCAAGTGGCGAAATGTGAACTGCCCATGCTTTTTATTCATGGAGACAAGGACACATACGTACCTACATGGATGGTTTATCCACTCTATGAAGCAAAACCGGACCCCAAAGAACTCTGGATCGTACCGGGAGCAGCCCATGCTGTTTCGTACAAAGAGAATAAACAGGAATACACCGACAAAGTAAGGGATTTCGTCGGACAGTATATTCATTAAACCTATTATATGAAATCAATATCAACACTTATACTTGCTATTTTTCTACTGATTCCACTGCAAGCCCAAGATAAAGTATATACGGTAGACAACTTGCCGAAAGTACATCTGCAGAATAAAATGCAATATGTATGCAACCCGGCAGGGATACTTTCTCAAGCAGCTTGCGACACGATAGATTCTATGCTTTACGCACTGGAACAACAGACAGGGATTGAAACGGTAGTTGCCGTAGTACCTTCTATTGGCGATATGGAGTGTTTTGACTTCTGCCACCAGCTACTCAACCAATGGGGTGTAGGCAAGAAAGGGAAAGATAATGGATTGGTCATCCTATTGGTTACGGACCAGCGCTGTATTCAGTTTTATACCGGATATGGTTTGGAAGGGGTACTTCCCGATGCGATATGCAAACGCATTCAGACTAAATACATGATTCCCTATCTCAAAAACGGTAACTGGAACGAAGGGATGGTAGCCGGTATCAAGGCAACCTGCCAGCGACTTGACGGTTCGATGAAAAATGACTCGCTTTCCGAATCGAATAATGAATCAATGGATTTCATATACTCTATTAGTTTGCCGTAATCGGTGTAGGAATCGCCTTTTTTGCTGCAAGAAAACAAAGCCGTTGCCCCAAATGCGGGAAACATACGCTGCAAAGAAGCGGAAGCAGAGTTGTCTCACGGGTTAATGGAGTAAAGACAGAAGATGTCACCTATACTTGCAAGAACTGTGGAAATACCATCATACGCCGTCAGCAAAGCTATGACAGTGACTACCACCACAGAGGTGGCGGCGGAGGCGGCCCGTTCATCGGTGGCTTCGGAGGCGGCGGTGGCTTCGGAGGCGGTGGCGGAGGCTTTAGCGGAGGCAGCTTCGGCGGAGGAATGGGTGGCGGAGGAGGAGCCGGTTCACGGTTCTGACCCCAACAGATAATATTAAATAATCAAATACTCATAAAAAAGTAAGAAACATGAAAAAGTCAATTATCATCATTTTAGCCGTTGTGGCTATCCTTGTTATATGGGCAGTCAGTGTATATAACGGCCTTGTTACCATGGATGAGAATGTAACCGGTCAATGGGCGAATGTAGAAACTCAATACCAACGTCGGGCAGACTTGATTCCTAATCTTGTAAACACAGTGAAAGGATATGCTTCGCATGAAAAAGAGACGCTGGAAGGAGTGGTAGAAGCACGTAGCAAAGCTACCCAGATCAAAGTTGACGCCGACGGACTGACTCCGGAAAAACTCGCTGAATATCAAAAAGCACAAGGCGCTGTTACTTCCGCACTTGGTAAACTGCTCGCTATCAGCGAAAGTTATCCTGACCTGAAAGCAAATCAGAACTTCCTTGAACTACAAGCTCAACTGGAAGGTACTGAAAACCGTATTAATGTAGCTCGCAAAAACTTCAATGATGCAGCACAATCGTATAATACAAATATCCGCCGTTTCCCGAAGAATATATTTGCAGGAATGTTCGGATTCGATAAGAAAGCATACTTTGAGGCGGAAGAAGGGACTGAAAAGGCTCCGAAAGTAGAATTCTAAAAAATGATTTCTTAAAAAGCTTCTTAGCAAAAGTTGGAAGAACCGCCACAACAACACTTCCATAAAAGAGCGTTAAAAAGGAACTTTAGCCCACGTTCCTTTAACGCTTCTATTTCTCTCATTCTTCTCTTTATCAGCAGAATGCTAAAAAAACGGCAAGTCACCAATTAACACTTTTAGGTTTTATTCCTCTTCCGAACGAAGCTTGATAAACAAATAGTTGGCTGTACGAAAAAAAAGCAGTACTTTTGCAGCCGTATACAAAAAATAATTCTTTAACTCATGAGTAATCAACGATACATGATGCGGGGTGTAAGCGCATCAAAAGAAGATGTGCACAACGCCATCAAGAACATCGACAAAGGAATTTTCCCAAAAGCATTCTGCAAAATTATTCCTGACATACTGGGTGGAGACCCGGAATATTGCAACATCATGCATGCCGACGGTGCCGGGACTAAATCTTCCCTTGCCTATATGTACTGGAAAGAGACTGGCGACCTGTCTGTATGGAAAGGTATTGCACAGGACGCATTGATTATGAATATCGACGACCTGCTTTGTGTAGGTGCCGTAGACAACATCCTCGTTTCTTCAACTATCGGACGTAACAAACTGCTGATTCCCGGCGAAGTAATCTCCGCTATCATCAACGGCACAGACGAATTGCTGGCTGAACTCCGTGAAATGGGGGTAGGTGTATATGCTACCGGCGGAGAAACTGCTGACGTCGGCGACTTGGTACGCACAATCATCGTAGACTCTACCGTAACTTGCCGTATGAAACGTTCAGACGTCATCAATAATGCCAATATCCGTCCGGGAGATGTCATTGTTGGCCTCGCCTCTTACGGACAGGCTACTTATGAAAAAGAATATAACGGCGGTATGGGCAGCAACGGCTTGACAAGTGCACGTCACGACGTTTTCGGCAAATACCTCGCTGAAAAATATCCGGAAAGTTATGATGCCGCTGTCCCCGAAGAACTGGTCTACTCCGGAAGATTGAAATTGACAGATACTGTAGAGAATTCTCCAATTGACGCAGGCAAACTGGTACTCTCTCCTACCCGCACCTATGCTCCGGTAGTGAAAAAGTTGCTTGACGCCTTACGTCCGGAAATACACGGTATGGTTCACTGCTCCGGTGGTGCGCAAACCAAAGTCCTGCATTTCGTAGAAAATGTCCGTGTAGTAAAAGACAACCTTTTCCCCGTTCCTCCTTTGTTCAAGACCATCCAGGAACAGAGCGGCACAGACTGGGCAGAAATGTACAAGGTATTCAATATGGGACACCGTCTTGAAGTATACCTGTCACCGGAACATGCAGAAGAGGTTATCGCTATTTCCGAATCATTCGGTATCCCTGCACAGATAGTAGGACGTATCGAAGCATGTGACCAGACAGAATTAATTATTAAAAGCGAGTTCGGAGAATTCAGATATTAAAGAATGGCAGATAACAGCACCATATTAGAAAAATTGGACGGACTTGTAGCCCGTTTTGAAGAAATATCTACCCTTATCACCGACCCGGCAGTAATTGCCGACCAGAAACGTTATGTCAAACTGACTAAAGAATACAAGGATCTGGATGACTTGATGAAAGCCCGCAAAGAATATATTCAACTGCTGGGTAATATCGAAGAAGCCAAAAATATTCTGTCGAATGAGTCGGACGCCGACATGCGTGAAATGGCTAAAGAGGAGATGGACAATAGTCAGGAACGTCTTCCGGTATTGGAAGAAGAAATCAAGCTGATGCTTGTTCCTGCCGATCCACAAGACAGCAAAAATGCAATCCTCGAAATCCGAGGCGGTGCGGGGGGAGACGAAGCCGCTATCTTTGCCGGCGACCTTTTCCGTATGTATGCCAAGTTTTGTGAGACCAAAGGATGGAAAATGGAAGTATCCAACGCGAATGAAGGAACTGCCGGAGGATACAAAGAAATTGTTTGCAGTGTCACCGGAGACAACGTCTACGGAATATTGAAATATGAATCGGGGGTACACCGTGTACAACGTGTCCCTGCTACAGAAACACAGGGACGTGTACATACTTCCGCCGCCTCAGTAGCCGTGCTTCCCGAAGCTGAAGAATTTGACGTGGTCATCAACGAAGGGGAAATCAAATGGGATACTTTCCGAAGCGGTGGTGCAGGCGGCCAGAACGTCAACAAGGTAGAATCCGGCGTGCGCTTGCGCTATATCTGGAAGAACCCTAACACAGGCATTGCAGAAGAAATTCTGATTGAATGTACCGAAACCCGTGACCAGCCGAAAAACAAAGAACGTGCTCTGGCACGTCTGCGTACCTTTATCTACGACAAAGAGCATCAGAAGTATATCGACGACATAGCTTCCAAACGTAAGACAATGGTATCTACCGGCGACCGTTCGGCCAAAATCCGTACTTACAACTATCCTCAAGGACGTATCACCGACCATCGTATCAACTATACAATCTATAATCTTGCCGCCTTTATGGACGGAGACATTCAAGATTGTATCGATCATCTGATCGTAGCAGAAAACGCGGAACGTCTGAAAGAAAGTGAACTCTAAAAAATTATAGTATAGACATGAATAAACAACAGTTATTTGAAAACATAAAACGCAAGAAATCATTCCTTTGCGTAGGACTTGATACTGATATCAAGAAGATTCCTGAACACCTGTTGAAAGAAGAAGACCCGATTTTTGCATTCAATAAAGCGATTATCGACGCAACAGCCGACTTGTGTATCGCCTACAAACCCAATCTCGCTTTTTACGAAAGCATGGGCGTTAAAGGCTGGATCGCATTTGAAAAGACAGTAAAATATATCAAGGAGAACTATCCTGACCAGTTCATCATTGCCGATGCAAAACGTGGGGATATCGGAAACACTTCTGCCATGTATGCCCGTACTTTCTTCGAAGAACTGGATATAGATTCTGTAACCGTAGCTCCTTATATGGGTGAAGACAGCGTGACACCGTTCCTGACTTACGAAGGCAAATGGGTGATCTTGCTGGCATTGACTTCCAATAAAGGTTCTCACGACTTCCAGTTGACAGAAGACGCAAACGGTGAACGCCTCTTCGAAAAAGTGTTGCGCAAATCGCAGGAGTGGGCAAATGACGAACGTATGATGTACGTAGTCGGCGCTACTCAAGGACGCGCTTTTGAGGATATCCGCAAAATTGTCCCCAACCATTTCCTCCTTGTTCCGGGTGTCGGAGCACAAGGTGGTTCGCTTGAAGAAGTTTGCAAATACGGAATGAACAGTACCTGCGGCTTGATTGTTAATTCTTCCCGTGGAATTATCTACGTTGATAAAACAGAAAAGTTTGCCGAAGCTGCCCGCACCGCTGCACAAGAAGTACAGGCACAAATGGCAGATCAACTGAAAGCGATTCTCTAAAGAAAAGGAATGCCTTACGAAAGAAAGATAATCAACGATCCGGTATTCGGATTTATCAATATACCAAAGGGGTTACTGTACGACATCGTACGGCATCCCCTTTTGCAGCGTCTTACCCGCATCAAGCAGGTAGGTCTCTCGTCAGTGGTATACCCCGGCGCGCAACATACTCGTTTCCAGCACTCATTAGGTGCTTTCTACCTGATGAGCGAAGCGATCACTCAGCTAACCTCCAAAGGCAATTTTATCTTCGACAGTGAAGCAGAAGCCGTACAGGCAGCTATCCTGTTGCATGACATCGGACATGGTCCGTTTTCTCATGTACTTGAGGATACGATTGTACAGGGAGTTTCTCATGAAGAAATCTCTCTGATGCTGATGGAACGAATGAACAAAGAGATGAACGGGCAACTTAGTCTCGCCATCCAGATATTCAAGGACGAATATCCGAAGCGATTCCTGCATCAACTCGTCAGCGGCCAGCTGGATATGGACCGCCTCGATTATCTTCGCCGTGACAGTTTCTATACCGGTGTTACAGAAGGAAACATCGGCTCTGCCCGCATCATCAAGATGCTTGATGTAGCCGATGACCGACTTGTCATTGAATCCAAAGGCATCTACTCCATCGAAAATTTCCTGACGGCACGCCGCCTGATGTATTGGCAGGTATACCTGCACAAAACATCAGTAGCTTATGAACGAATGCTTATCAGCACGCTGCTTCGTGCCAAAGAACTGGCATCGCAGGGAGTAGAATTATTTGCCTCACCGGCATTGCATTTCTTTCTATATAATGACATTAATCATACGGAGTTCTATAACAATCCCGATTGTCTGGAAAATTTCATCCAATTGGATGACAATGATATCTGGACTGCCTTGAAAGTATGGAGCAATCATCCGGACAAAGTTCTTTCCACACTCAGCCTGGGCATGATTAACCGAAATATCTTTAAAGTGGAAATTTCTTCCGAACCTATTGGCGAAGACAGAATAAAAGAGTTAACTTTGCAAATCAGCCAACAACTAGGCATAACCCTTTCCGAAGCGAACTATTTTGTCTCTACCCCCAGCATCGAAAAGAATATGTACGACCCGGCAGATGACAGTATTGATATTATCTACAAAGACGGCACTATCAAAAATATTGCCGAGGCATCGGACATGCTGAACATCTCATTATTGTCCAAAAAGGTAAAGAAATACTATCTCTGCTACCAGAGATTGCATAGATAAGTATAAAATATTCATTCAATAACACGGAAATCTGAAAAAAAAATCCGTTATTTGTGAACTAATTTAATTTAAAATAAAGACATGGAGTTCTCGGCTAAGCAAATTGCAGCATTTATCCAAGGGGAAATCATTGGAGATGAAAACGCAACGGTACACACATTCGCTAAAATAGAAGAGGGAATGCCCGGAGCTATTTCTTTCCTGTCGAACCCTAAATATACGCCTTATATCTACGAGACACAATCAAGCATTGTATTAGTTAATAAAGATTTTGTCCCTGAGCATGAGATTCATGCTACTCTGATCAAAGTAGACAATGCTTATGAAAGCCTGGCGAAGCTGCTCAATCTCTATGAAATGAGCAAACCCAAGAAACAAGGTATCGATTCACTGGCTTTTATTGCCCCCAGTGCTAAAATTGGCGAGAACGTATATATCGGTGCCTTCGCCTATATCGGTGAAAACGTCATTATCGGAGATAATACCCAAATTTACCCTCATACTTTCGTTGGAGACGGTGTGAAGATAGGCAACGGTTGCCTTCTTTACTCAAATGTAAATGTTTATCATGACTGCCGCATCGGTAACGAATGTATCCTGCATTCAGGTGCAGTAATCGGCGCCGATGGATTCGGCTTCGCTCCTACCCCGAACGGATACGATAAGATTCCGCAAATCGGAATTGTGATTCTGGAAGATAAAGTGGATATAGGTGCCAACACCTGTGTAGATCGTGCTACTATGGGAGCTACGATTGTACATAGCGGTGCTAAAATAGATAATCTGGTACAGATTGCCCATAACGACGAAGTCGGCTCACATACAGTAATGGCGGCACAAGTCGGTATAGCAGGTTCTACCAAAATAGGAGAATGGTGTATGTTTGGTGGTCAGGTAGGTATTGCCGGACACATTAATATCGGCGACCGGGTCAATCTGGGAGCACAATCAGGCGTACCAAGCAGTATCAAAGCAGACAGCGTACTGATCGGAACTCCTCCCACAGAACCGAAAACTTACTTTAAAGCTGCTGTTGTAGCTAAGAATTTGCCGGATATGCAAAAAGAACTACGCAATCTGCGCAAAGAAGTAGAAGAATTAAAACAACTATTAAATAAGTAAATAAGTAACCAATGCTGAAACAAAAAACGCTGAAAGATAGCTTTTCACTGAGCGGGAAAGGTCTTCACACTGGACTTGATCTCACTGTAACTTTTAATCCTGCCCCGGACAATCACGGATACAAAATCCAGCGTATTGACGTGGAAGGACAACCAACTATCGATGCAGTAGCCGACAATGTGACGGAAACAACCCGTGGCACAGTATTGTCGAAGAACGGAGTCAAAGTAAGCACTGTAGAGCATGGTATGGCAGCCCTTTATGCATTGGGCATCGATAACTGCCTCATCCAGGTGAATGGTCCGGAATTTCCGATTTTGGACGGTAGTGCACAATATTACGTACAAGAAATAGAGCGTGTAGGAACAGAAGAGCAAAGTGCTGTCAAGGATTTTTATATCATCAAATCTAAAATTGAATTCCGGGATGAATCAACAGGGTCTTCTATCATCGTACTACCGGACGAGAATTTTAGTCTGAACGTACTGGTTTCCTATGATTCAACCATTATTCCTAACCAGTTTGCAACGCTTGAGGATATGCATAAATTCAAAGACGAAGTGGCTGCCAGCCGTACTTTCGTCTTTGTTCGCGAAATAGAGCCGCTTCTCTCTGCCGGCCTCATTAAAGGTGGAGACCTGGACAATGCGATCGTTATTTACGAGCGCAAAATGTCACAGGAGAGTTATGATAAACTGGCTGACGTAATGGGAGTTCCTCACATGGACGCAGACCAGTTGGGCTACATTAATCACAAGCCATTGGTTTGGCCGAACGAATGTGCCCGTCACAAACTACTGGACGTTATCGGTGATCTTGCTTTGATTGGTAAACCGATAAAAGGCCGCATCATCGCCACCCGCCCCGGTCACACGATCAACAATAAGTTTGCACGCCAGATGCGGAAAGAGATTCGTCTGCACGAAATTCAGGCACCGACCTATGACTGCAACCGCGAACCGGTGATGGACGTGAACCGTATCCGCGAACTGCTGCCGCACCGTTATCCTTTTCAATTGGTAGACAAAGTAATTGAAATGGGTGCCAGCTATATAGTAGGCATCAAAAATATCACAGCAAACGAGCCTTTCTTTCAGGGACATTTCCCACAGGAACCAGTGATGCCGGGCGTACTTCAGGTAGAGGCAATGGCACAGGTGGGCGGTTTGCTCGTTCTCAATTCTGTTGACGAACCGGAACGCTATTCCACCTATTTCATGAAAATAGACGGTGTGAAGTTCCGCCAGAAAGTAGTACCGGGAGATACACTGCTTTTCCGTGTAGAATTACTAGCTCCGATCCGTCGTGGCATCTCTACAATGAAAGGTTATGCATTCGTCGGCGAAAAAGTTGTTTGTGAAGCAGAATTCATGGCACAAATAGTAAAAAATAAATAAACCCAAACTAAAGACATGGTAAGTCCTCTAGCGTATATTCATCCCGAAG
The DNA here is from genome assembly GCF_001811315.1 of Bacteroides sp. HMSC067B03. Taxonomy (NCBI): domain Bacteria; kingdom Pseudomonadati; phylum Bacteroidota; class Bacteroidia; order Bacteroidales; family Bacteroidaceae; genus Bacteroides; species Bacteroides sp. HMSC067B03. The sequence goes on from NZ_KV804360.1 coordinate 130,329, forward strand.
CTAAAATCGGAGAAAATGTAGAAATTGCGCCTTTTGTATTTATTGATAAAAACGTAGTTATTGGCGATAATAATAAGATTATGGCTAATGCGAACATCTTGTATGGTTCGCGTATTGGCAATGGAAATACGATCTTTCCGGGTGCTGTCATCGGAGCAGTTCCACAAGACCTCAAGTTTCGTGGAGAAGAATCAACTGCTGAGATCGGAGACAATAATCTGATTCGTGAGAATGTTACAGTCAACCGTGGTACGGCAGCTAAAGGGCGTACCATTGTAGGAAGCAACAACTTATTAATGGAAGGAGTGCATGTAGCACACGATGCACTGATCGGTAACGGATGTATTATCGGCAACTCTACCAAGATGGCAGGTGAAATCGTTATTGACGACAATGCTATTATCAGTGCCAATGTATTAATGCATCAGTTTTGCCATGTAGGCAGCCATGTAATGATTCAGGGCGGATGCCGGTTCAGTAAAGATATTCCCCCTTACATCATTGCAGGACGCGAGCCTATCGCTTTCAGTGGAATCAATATCATCGGGCTTCGTCGCCGTGGTTTTTCCAATGAAGTGATTGAAAGTATCCACAATGCCTATCGTATCATTTACCAAAGTGGATTGAATACGACAGATGCATTGAAAAAAATTGAAGATGAAGTTGAATCTAGTCCGGAAATAGACTATATTATTAACTTTATCCGTAATTCAGAACGTGGTATTATTAAATAAACAGTTCAAAATAGTCATATTATGATATACAGATTTACTATCATATCTGATGAAGTTGACGATTTTGTCAGAGAAATACAAATTGATCCGGAAGCTACATTCTTTGACTTCCATGAAGCAATACTGAAATCAGTAGGGTACACAAACGACCAGATGACTTCTTTCTTCATCTGTGATGATGACTGGGAAAAAGAAAAAGAAATTACTTTAGAAGAAATGGACGACAATCCGGAAATGGATAGTTGGGTAATGAAAGACACTATTATCAGCGAACTGGTAGAGGATGAAAAGCAAAAACTGTTGTATGTATTCGACTACATGACAGAGCGTTGTTTCTTCATCGAATTGTCTGAAATCATCACCGGAAAAGAGATGACCGGTGCCAAATGTACCAAAAAATCGGGTGATGCTCCGAAACAAACGATAGACTTTGAAGAAATGGCTGCCGCAAGTAGCTCACTCGATCTGGACGAAAACTTCTATGGTGATCAAGATTTCGATATGGAAGATTTTGATCAGGAAGGATTCGACATAGGCGGTAACGCAAGCAGCTCCTACGAAGAAGAGAAATTCTAATTAATTGACAGTTGACAATTGACAGTTGACAATTGGCTGCACACTAAGAATAACAATAAAAATTAGTTGTCCAGTCACTTATCACCTGTCAATTGTCAGTTGTCAATTATCAATTGTCAATTAATCCATGCCCACTCTCATCGTTTTAATCGGACCTACAGGAGTAGGAAAAACAGAATTAAGCCTGCGACTGGCAGAAAGCTTTCACACCAGCATTGTCTCTGCTGATTCAAGACAACTTTATGCTGAACTAAAAATAGGAACAGCGGCTCCTACCCCAGATCAATTAAAACGTGTACCTCATTACCTGGTAGGTACTCTCCATCTCACCGATTATTACAGTGCCGCTCAATATGAGCAGGAAGCTATGGAAATCCTTCGTCAATTATTCACAAAACATGAGGTAGTAGTACTGACAGGTGGGTCTATGATGTACGTAGATGCCATTTGCAAGGGCATTGATGACATTCCCACCGTTGATGCGGAGACGCGTCAGGTAATGCTACAAAAGTATGAGGAAGAAGGACTGGAACAGCTTTGCTCAGAACTACGCTTATTAGATCCGGAATATTATCGTATAGTAGACTTGAAAAACCCCAAGCGTGTGATTCATGCACTGGAGATTTGCTATATGACTGGAAAGACATATACATCTTTCCGTACCCAACAGAAAAAACAACGTCCCTTCCGTATCCTTAAGGTCGGACTGACCCGCGACCGGGAGGAACTCTATGATCGCATTAACCGCCGTGTAGACCAGATGATGGAAGAAGGATTACTGGACGAAGTACGTTCCGTACTTCCTTACCGGCATTTAAACTCTCTCAATACGGTAGGGTATAAAGAACTGTTCAAATACCTGGACGGGGAATGGGAGCTTTCTTTTGCTATCGAAAAGATAAAGCAAAATTCACGCATTTATTCACGTAAACAGATGACGTGGTTCAAAAGGGATGAAGAAATACGCTGGTTTCATCCGGAACAAGAAACGGAGATACTTGAGTACCTCCGCATGGAAAAAGACACTATGAAATAAAAACTATTTCAGTTTATAAAGTTAAGTTTTGAACCTTTTACTCATTTGCCCAATTCCGGCACCTTTTGGTAAACTTCACGATAAACACTATTACCCAACTGAAACAGAAGCGTCATCTTCTTTCCGTCAATCCGATAAGATATAGGAACAATAGCATTCGCTGATCTTCCGTGTTCATTTCGTAGCTTCTCACAGTAAAGACCTTTGGCAATGATACTATACTCACCCGAACGAGTAATTTTGTAAGGACAAAATACACCGTCTGAATTGCGGCTATCTATGTCAACTGCATTTTTGACATAAGCATCTACATTGAAATAATTACCATCTTTATCCAGCACCTTATATCTAACCACTTGCGAAGTATCATCACTCTGGACAAGTTTCCAGATTCCTTTTAAGTTTTGACTCATACAAAGATCAGACACAAGAAAAAGAAATGAAACAGCTAGTAAAATCTTACAAAATTTTGTTTTCATAATAGATAGAATTTTAAGTTTAACAAATAGTTAATAATATGTATGTCACTTTTATTTCTTATTTAAATTCGCATTTTTGCATATTAATATATAAACGTCAACCCCTACTTAGATAAAGCCTACCCTCATTTGCCCTTTAAAACAACTTTGAGTGCAGATTTCACTTTGACTTCAATGGTCGGTTTATCATTATAACCTATCAAAAGCACCCCTTTCTTAGGAGCTTTTATCGTAAAATGACCATTCGCATCTGTTCTTTCCATGAATCCCGTTCCTTTTACATTCACAATAGCCACAGTTGGCTTCCCATCTTCGCCGTACACTTCTCCTGTGACGGTAATCCAGTCGGAACGATATTTATCAGTTTTCAGACGGACTACCTTCTTCTTGCCAAAATCATCGACGGAAACTGCCTTTATCTCCTTGGCAGACATTCCTTTCAATTTTGTTTTCCTGATTTCATCGTCATCTATGCAATAAATCACTTCTCCCTCTACCCCTTTTGCCACACTTTCTGCCAGTTCCAAAGCATCGGCATAAGGCTTTTTCGAGCCATTCTTTTGAAATTCATACTCTCCTTCCGTAAGCAAAGTGATAAGTACCACGCCATTTTTCCCTTTTTCTCCATAAGCATCTATAGCTGCTTTATCTTTCAATACAGTAAAGTTTTTAATACGTTCGGGAGAAAGTGTAGAAATAGCATCAGACTTCACTTCCTTACCATCAATGATAATCAAAGCCGCATTCATTCGTTTTGTTTGGTCCGCATGCCATTCAGCATCATGAGGGCCACCTATTACAAAGGTATTTTCCTTTTTGGGCAGTTCACTTTCAGTATTTATTTTTGTAGGATTCGGAAGGTTTTCTTTGTTTGGGTACTTTCGCTCTGCTTTCAAATTGACAAGAATGACTCCATCTTTTCCCCTATTGCCATAGACTGCCATAGCTTGCTTACCTTTCATGACAGACAGGCTCCTGATGCGATCAGGAGAAATGTTGGATAAGGGATCGTCTCCCAAGGCTTCTTCACCATCTATGAAAACCAAAGGTTGCCCTCCGGTAGCAGAATGAAATTTAACTCCCCAATTCTTGTCTCCACTGTTTAGTGCATCCAGTCTCATTTTCACATTAGCACCGATTGCGTCTTTATTCGAAAACATCTGTACTTCCGTTGATTTAAGCTGGATGATCATAGCACCGTCTTTAGCTTTCTCCCCATATATTTTTACGGCATTCTCATTCTTCAATACAGAGATATTTTCAATACGACTAGGGTCTAAAGCATCTACCACCGCACGATCCGATTCTTTTCCATTAATAATAATCAAAGGAGTTTTTTCATTCGACAAAGAAGCACCGGATACGCTGATCGAAGTAGCCTTTTCACCCTTTACAATAAATACAGAATCCTTCGACATAACCTTGCCTACTACAACAACCTTGTTCTTTGCTGTATCGACCACAGATGCTTCCACTACATTTTCTTCATTTCTTGCTTCTAAAATTGCAGCCAAATCATTAACTTTGACCGCAGAAATCTCATCAGCCTTTTCAGAGATTTCGGGACGGGCAAAAGCAGTTACTGCAATAGCTGCCAGCGGAAGCACATATAAGTACTTCAAACGCGCCCAAGGGTTCGATTTTTCTTTTAACATCATAGTGATACGTTTTTTAAGTTTACTGTGATTAAAGCTGTTGGCCATAGAGTAGAGCCTTGTGCCAACAGCTTTTTTTATTAATAATAACTGATATTCTTTTGCATTCACCCCTTCATTGATAACGGTTTCATCAGCTTCGTATTCATGAATATTCTGCAATTCCTGCTTGAGCAGCCATGCTCCGGGGTTGAACCACTGAAAGAAGATACAAACATCGGCAATCAACAAGTCTATAGAATGGCGGTTACGAATATGCGCTGTCTCATGAATCAGAATTTCCCGTCCATTCTCTTCCAAATCCTTCCGGCTAATGACGATGTATTTCATCCAACTAAACGGAGCAACAGCCCGGTCGTGTACTACCAGCGTAATGCCTCTTTCCTGTTTCTCCCGCCTGCCGGAACAGATTAGTCTGATCAGACACAACAAAGAATAGACATTACGACAGACGAGAACGACAATTCCGGTCAGATAGACCAATAAAACTATTTGTATCCAAGAAAGAGAAACCGAATCGGGTGCCTGTTGCCATTCTCCTGTTTCGACTTCGGCAGGAACAGCATTCTCCATCTCTGCCATCATCAGTAATTGCTCGATGGAAAGAACAGCCTGTTGCACTTCAACCTGATGCCGTGTAGTCACTTCGATACAAGGAATGAGTAATGAAAGAAGCAATACTCCCAGCAAAGCAACACGATTGAAGCGATGAAATGTCTCCCTGCTCAACAATAACTTGAAAAACAGATAAAAGAGAACGAGGCAAACGGCTGATTTTAATATATAAATGAAGAAAGCTCCCATGATACAAAGTTTATGCTATGAATATTTCCGGTTTCGCCGGTTCTTACTTCTGTGTCAGTTGTTTCTTAAATTCATCCCAATAGTTCGGATTCTTTTTAGAAACAAGTACCCAAATTCCATTCTTGGCTTTCTGGCCGAATTTCTTCTCCAGCCCCGTACTTTCAGGCAAAATAGCATGCGTTTCTATGATATCGTCTTTTGCCAGTTGCATGAGTTGCTGATAGGTGATTTCCTTTCCATCCAACAAAATCAGTTGACCACTATACCCTATTCCGCCTTCTTTCTTAGCATACATATCAAAAAAGGCATCTACATCATTCGTCTCTATAATCGTCCGTGAAGTGGTTGTAGTCGAGGAAGTTACAAAAGAGTCAGCAGCATTGGAAGCAGCCTTGCTGACATTACTTCGTTTCTCGCCATAATTCTCATTCAATGACTTCAACATACCTTTTTTCACGTCCTCCACGAATTCTGCCAAACGTTCCGCAGTCCATGGAACAGAAGAAGAAAGGCGCAGCAATTCCCCGTTTTCTTTCTTATATATTGCTTTAGTGCTTACCAAGCCATCCCCGTTCTGATAAGATTGTGCGCTAGACCAGCCAAATCCTTCAGGCAACCGTAACTTTTCCGAATCCAATCTTAGTATCTGCACTGTATCCGATTCGGTATAACTTTCCTTCACGGGTATCTTCTCGAAGTGCAACACAGGATGCAAAGAATCAGTCTGACAGGCAGGCAGCGTATCATTCGCTGCAACATTGCTCGTCTCCTTATGATTATCGGCCCATGCACTGCAAGTAAAAAGAAACATTGTCACAGTAGCCAACGGCAGAGCAATCGAATACTTCAACTGTTTCATGGAATTAGATTTTTCTTTTGACATCATGTTTATTTGTTTTTAAGTAAATTGTGTTTATTCATAGTACCATAATAGTCTCGTTTACTTCCGATGTGCCTGTTCCACTTCCTGAATCAGTTGTTTCAGCTCATCCAAAGAAATGTCTTCCTCTTTGACCAAAGACGAAACAGCACTCAAATATGAATTATTGAAATACTTGCTGATTACATTCCGCAGTGTTCCTTTACGGAAATCTTCTTCGCTGACAACGGGATAGTACTGATAAGTATTCCCAAAAGTATGATGAGCTAGAAATCCCTTATCTTCAAGCCCGCGAACAATTGTAGATAACGTATTGAAATGAGGCTTCGGTTCCTCATAGAAAGCCAACATTTCTTTCACAAACAAAGGGCCTTTCTCCCAGAAATACCCCATCAGTTCCTCTTCTTTTACTGTCAATCCTTTCATATGTACAACATTGTTTGTTGCAAATAACGAGAAGTTTTAGTTCATAAACTAATTTTCATAGTTAAAGTAAACTAAAAGCTTTAGTTTATCTTCTTTTCTAACAATTCCAATGAGCTATTCCTGTTTCAGTATTCAGAACCGACTCTCTCTTCCATTTATCTGCTTATCCTTTATTTCTCAGCTCCTAAAAAAATAGAAAAAGATATTTTAGTCTCACGGTCTCATCAAGTATAACATAACTAACAGACTATAAGCCATATAAATAATGAGAGATACTTTTCACACCAGTATCTCTCATCATTTTCTCCATGAAATTGCGTAAGCGTCTCGGCGATGCCGTCTTTTC
>NZ_KV804361.1:0-18537 GCF_001811315.1 Bacteroides sp. HMSC067B03
TCCTCAATTTATAATTTAGTTCATTTCTGTACAGAAAGAAACAAACTGAAAACAACCGGGTTTTCGGGTTGATCCGGATATAGGATGGATTGAAATAAGAACGGTGGACAATTGAATAGCTCAATTCGTCCACCGTTCTTTATATTACCTTTATAAAAATAAGCTTCTGTTCTATTGACAGTCTCTATTAAATAGAAAGTTCTTTCAGTACATTGACCAGATCTCTCTTGACCGGCTTATCGTTTTTGATAGCCTTGCTGAATGGTACATAAACGATTTCATCATGTTCGATACCTATCATTACATTACGCTGGTCTTCCATGATAGCGTCGATAGCAGCGGCACCCAAGCGGCTTGCCAGAATACGGTCGTGAGCTGTAGGACTGCCACCGCGCTGCAAGTGTCCCAGGATCGTTACACGTACGTCATATTGCGGATATTCATTTTTTACACGTTCCGCATAGTGCATGGCACCACCTGTCAGTTCGCTTTCCGCTACCAACACGATACTACTGTTTTTTGATTTACGGAATCCGTTCTTGATAAATTCTTCCAGTTGGTCGACTTCCGTACTAAATTCCGGTATGATGGCTGCTTCAGCTCCCGACGCGATGGCACCATTCAGTGCGAGGAATCCGGCATCACGTCCCATCACCTCTACAAAGAACAGACGTTCGTGTGAAGTGGCGGTGTCGCGGATTTTATCTACTGCATCCAGAATGGTATTCAATGCTGTATCGTATCCGATGGTGGTATCTGTGCCATAGAGGTCATTGTCAATCGTTCCCGGAAGTCCGATACATGGAACGTCAAATTCCTGCGCAAAGATTCGGGCACCTGTCAGTGAACCGTCACCACCAATGATGACCAAAGCATCAATGCCTTCTCTCTTCATATTATCATAAGCCAGCTGGCGACCTTCCGGTGTAGTGAACTCCTTACAACGGGCTGTTTTCAGAATCGTTCCGCCCAGTTGGATGATATTACTTACGTTTTGGCTCTTGAACTCTTTGATTTCGCCTGTCACCAGACCTTTGTATCCTCTATATATACCTTTTACTTGTAGTCCGTTGTAGATAGCCGCACGTGTTACTGCGCGGATAGCCGCATTCATACCCGGGGCATCACCTCCGGAAGTCAAAATACCGATACATTTAACTGTTCCCATAACAATCTTTCATTAATTAGTTTGACGTGGCAAATGTACAACAAAAAGTTGAAAGCGGTGTTTCATAAGTTTTTTTTCGTGTGTCGAAACCATTAAAAATATTCAAATTGTTCCTTCTTTCTTTCTTTTTATTCTTTTGGGAGGGAGAAAATACCAGTCCTTTGACACATTGTTAATCTTTTATTAATAGCCGGATATGGTCATGTATTTTTTCCATCAGCCATTTGGGAGTGGAAGTCGCCCCGCATACTCCGATAGATTCCACATTCTGAAGCAAAGAAGGGTCGATTTCTTTCTCATTGTCGATCAGGTGTGAGTTCGCATTCACTTTCAGGCATTCTTCAAAAAGCATTTTCCCATTCGAACTCTTTTTTCCGCTGACGAAAAAGATAAGATCGTGTGTAGCCGCAAACTCTCTGAGATTGGGCATACGGTTGGCAACTTGGCGGCAAATCGTATCATAATATTCGAAAGTGGCATCCGGTGAAATGTGGTGTTTGATGTATTCCACAATCTCCTGAAACTCATCCAAAGATTTGGTGGTCTGCGAGAAAAGCCGGATACTTTTGCTGAAATCAAGCTTTTTGGCTTCTTCCGCACTTTCGATGACAATGGCTTGGCCACCCGTTTGTCCCACCAGTCCCAGCACTTCCGCGTGACCGTTTTTGCCGTAGATAACAATTTGCTTTTCTTCAAAGTCTTCTTTTCGGAACTCTTGCTTGATGCGCTTTTGGAGTCTCAGTACAACCGGGCAGGTAGCATCGATGATTTCAATGTTATTTTCTTGGGCAATCTGGTAAGTTTCCGGTGGCTCTCCGTGCGCACGGAGCAACACTTTGGCATTGCGTAATTGTCTGAATTCATCGCGGTTGATGGTAATCAGTCCCATCGCTTTCAGCCTGTCTACTTCCCGGCTGTTGTGTACAATATCCCCCAGGCAATAGAGGGTTTCTCCTTTTGCCAGTTCTTCTTCCGCTTTGTGGATGGCTGTGACCACCCCGAAGCAGAAGCCGGACCCTTCATCTATCTCTACTTTTATCATACACTCAACTTCTGTCCTCTACTTATTAACAATTTTCCCGAACTGTTCCGACAGCCATTCTTTCTGTTGCTCAATACTCAGATTGGAGTTGTCGAGCAGTAAAGCGTCATCTGCCTTACGCAATGGGCTCACTTCGCGGTGCTGGTCGATATAATCCCGTTGCTTTACGTTTTCCAGAATTTCTTCAAAACTGCCTTCCTGTCCCTTTGCTTTCAGTTCGTCAAAACGGCGTTGGGCACGAATCTCCGGAGTAGCCGTTACGAATATTTTCAGTTCCGCATCCGGAAAAACGGTGGTCCCGATGTCACGTCCGTCCATCACAATTCCCTTTTCTTTTCCCATGGCCTGCTGCTGTGCCACCATCGCTTCGCGTACAAAATCAAGCGCACTGATAGGACTGACCTTTGACGAAACCCCCATTGTACGGATTTTATTCTCCACATTCACCCCGTTGAGGTAAGTGTCCGGGCGTCCCGTTTCCGGATTCGGACGGAAGGAAATCTGAATATCCTTGATTGCTTTTTTCAACTTCTCCGTATCGATGACATCTCCGTCGAATATCCCGTTCTCAATACTATATAAGGTGACTGCGCGGTACATGGCTCCACTGTCTATATAAATGTATCCTACTTCGCGGGCGAGGTCTTTGGCCATTGTACTTTTTCCGCAGGACGAAAAACCGTCGATTGCGATTGTTATCTTTTTCATATTTATCTGGTTCTTATTTTACTCGCCAAAGATACGCTTATTTTGAAAATCCGCCATAGATTTGACTGTAAAAGCAACTGAATGAGTATGAAAGAATTAAAAAAGTTAAAAAGCCGGATAAAAAGAGACGAAGAGACGGACGGTTATCTGAAAATGTACTATATTTGCCCAGAGACACATAGGAAGACACTTTTTTTATTAATCATTATATTAACAAAATTATGGAAGTTAAAAAATCACCCAAGGCAGACCTGGAAGGAAAGAAGTCCACATGGCTGCTGATCGGTTACGTGGTGGTATTGGCTTTTATGTTCGTGGCGTTCGAATGGACCCAGCGTGATGTGAAAATCGATACAAGCCAGGCAGTAGCTGATGTCGTTTTTGAAGAGGAAATCATTCCTATTACCGAAACCCCTGAACAAGCAGCACCACCACCACCCGAGGCTCCGAAGGTGGCCGAATTGCTGGAAATTGTCGATGATAAGGCAGATATTGAAGAATCAACTACCATTCTTAATGAGGATAACACACCGAAAGTAGAAGTAAAATACGTACCGGTGCAAGTAGTTGAAGAAGAGCCGGAAGAACAGACTATCTTTGAAGTGGTAGAAAACATGCCGGACTTCCCGGGTGGACAAGCAGCATTGATGCAGTATCTGGCTAAAAACATTAAATATCCGACTATCGCACAGGAAAATGGTACTCAAGGTCGTGTTATCGTACAGTTCGTTGTGAACAGAGACGGTAGTATCGTAGATGCAAAAGTTGTACGTAGTGTAGACCCGTATCTGGATAAAGAAGCTCTCCGTGTGATCAACACGATGCCGAAGTGGAAACCAGGTATGCAGCGTGGTAAACCGGTTCGCGTTAAATTTACAGTTCCTGTAATGTTCAGATTGCAGTAATTTGTAACACCAATACATTTAAGAGGCTGCGAATGCAGCCTCTTTTTATTCATTAATCTTCATTTTCATCATGTTTACAGCATCTCAATTACTTGATAAAATAAATAACCATATTTCTGAACTTCAGATAACCCGGACTCCGAAAGGACTCTATGAACCAATCGAATACATCCTTTCTTTGGGGGGGAAGCGGATACGTCCTGTATTGATGCTGATGGCATATAATCTGTATAAGGAAGATATTTCGTCTATTTATGACCCAGCTACTGGTATCGAAGTTTATCATAACCACACTTTGTTGCATGATGATTTGATGGATCGCTCGGATATGCGTCGGGGAAAGCCGACTGTGCATAAAGTCTGGAACGATAATACTGCTATTTTGTCGGGCGATACCATGTTAATATTGGCTTTCCGGTATATAGCCGGCTGTGCACCGGAGCACTTGAAAGAAGTTGTTGACTTATTTAGTCTGACTGCATTGGAGATTTGTGAAGGACAGCAGTTGGATATGGAATTTGAGTCGCGCAGCGATGTTGCAGAGGACGAATATATTGAGATGATTCGTTTGAAAACAGCTGTATTGCTTGCCGCAAGCCTGAAGATTGGCGCGATTCTGGCAGGAGCATCTGCCGCTGACGCGGAGAATCTTTATAATTTCGGAATGCAAATAGGAGTTGCATTCCAGTTGCAGGATGATTTACTGGATGTTTATGGCGATCCGGAAGTGTTCGGAAAGAAAATCGGTGGAGACATCCTTTGCAATAAAAAGACATACATGCTGATCAAAGCACTGGAACGTGCAGATGGAAAGCAGCAGGAAGAACTGAACGGTTGGCTGAATGCAGAGAATTGTCAGCCGGCAGAAAAAATAGCCGCAGTTACCGAAATCTATAATCAGCTGGCTATCCGCAGCGTTTGTGAAAACAAAATGCGCGAGTATTATACACTTGCTATGGAAAGCCTTGAGGCAGTTGCGGTTGCCGGAGAGAAGAAGAAAGAACTTAAAAGTTTAGTGAAATTGCTAATGTATCGGGAAATGTAGTAAAGTGGGAGAGAAATGCCTTACAGACGATTGCCAAATACGGATCAAGCCAGAGTACGGGCGCTGAAAGCAGCGGTCGAGAAGGGTGATGTGTATAATGTGCGGGATCTGGCTATCTCATTGAAAACATTATTTGATGCCCGTAATTTTCTGTTGAAGTTTGAAGCTGCGCAAATTTACTATACACAATGTTATGATAATCAGTCGAGAGCCAGTCGCAAGCATCAGGCGAATGTGAGAATGGCACGGCTGTATATTTCTCACTTTATTCAGGTGCTCAATCTTGCAGTGCTCCGTGATGAGATCAAACCGGTGCATAAAGAACTGTATGGGCTTCCCGAAGCGAATGTGGTGCCGGATTTATTAAGCGAAGCATCTTTGGTAGAGTGGGGGAGGAAAATTATTGATGGCGAGCAGCGGCGAATCTCTCAAGGGGGAATCCCCATTTATAACCCGACTATTGCACGCGTAAAAGTGCATTACGATATTTTTCTGGATAGCTATGAACGTCAGAAAGGATACCAGTCCGCAACAAACCGGAGCTTGGATGAGTTGGCCTCGATGCGTGACCGTGCTGATGAACTGATTCTGGATATATGGAATCAGGTGGAAGCCAAGTTTCAGGGAATAAATCCCAATGAAACCCGATTGGAAAAATGTCGTGACTATGGGCTGGTATATTATTACCGCTCCAATGAGAAAGTGAAAGAAGAAAGCGAATTATCATGTTAATAGATACTCATTCCCATCTGTTTTTAGAAGAATTTTCCGATGACCTGCCACAGGTAATGGAGCGTGCGCGGCAAGCCGGCGTTTCGCGTATTTTCATGCCCAATATTGACAGTACGACAATTGAACCGATGCTGTCGGTCTGCGCGGATTATCCGGAATATTGTTATCCGATGATCGGGCTCCATCCTACTTCGGTGAACGAGTCGTATAAACAGGAGATGGCAATTGTCCGGGAGCGTTTGGAAGCCCCTCATCACTTTGTGGCCATTGGAGAAATCGGACTTGACTTGTATTGGGATAAAACATTTTTGAACGAACAATTGTACGTTTTTGAGAAACAGATAGAGTGGGCGCTCGAATATAAATTACCTATTGTGATCCATTCGCGGGAAGCATCCGACTATATATATAAGGTGATGCAACCTTATAAAAACACAGCTTTGACCGGTATTTTTCATAGTTTCACCGGGAGTGCGGAAGAAGCAGCCCGATTACTGGAGTTTGACGGTTTTATGTTGGGAATCAACGGAGTGGTCACCTTCAAGAAATCCTCTCTGCCGGAAGCCTTGTTGACGGTACCTTTGGAGCGAATAGTGCTTGAAACGGATTCCCCCTATCTGACCCCTGTACCCAATCGGGGAAAAAGAAATGAAAGCGCGAATGTGCGCGATACCTTCCTGAAGCTGGTTGAAATATATCAGACCACCCCGGAGCACCTTTCACAAGCCACTTCCGAAAATGCACTAAAAGTGTTCGGAATGGTCAAATAAGGTTCCAAAGGTTTTAAATTATATTAATTTGCAGTATTTATTTAAGATAAAAAAGGGATAATGCTTTAGGAAAAGAAAAAAAAGGATACATTTGTAGCTGAAAATGCGGAAAACTCATAAGGAGAGGTGCTCGAGTGGTTGAAGAGGCACGCCTGGAAAGCGTGTATACGCCAAAAGTGTATCCGGGGTTCGAATCCCCGTCTCTCCGCAGAACAAAAGTTGAAACGTGAAGTAAATACAATAAATAATAATCAATTAATTAATCTTAAAAATTAGACACACAATGAAAAAGTTATTTGCAATTGTTGCTGTGATTGGGGCCTTTACATTTGGCTCAATTCAACTTGCTCAGGCTCAAGACGCTCCTGCTGCAGAACAAACTGAACAACAAGCTGCTCCTGCTGCTGCTCAAGCTGCTCCGGCTGCTGCCCCTGCTGCAGAAGAAGGTGGTATTCACAAAGAAATCAAAGTTAAATTCATCGAAGGTACTGCATCTTTCATGAGTTTGGTTGCTATTGCTTTGGTAATCGGTTTGGCTTTCTGTATCGAACGTATCATCTATTTGAGCTTGGCTGAAATCAACACAAAAAAATTCATGGCATCTATCGAAGCTGCTTTGGAAAAAGGTGATGTTGAAGCTGCTAAAGACATCGCACGTAACACCAGAGGTCCTGTTGCTTCTATCTACTATCAGGGTTTGATGAGAATCGACCAGGGTATCGACGTAGTTGAGAAGTCAGTAGTATCTTACGGTGGTGTACAGGCTGGTTACCTTGAAAAAGGATGTTCATGGATCACACTGTTTATCGCAATGGCTCCGTCACTCGGATTCTTGGGAACTGTAATCGGTATGGTGCAGGCATTTGATAAGATCCAGCAGGTAGGTGATATCTCTCCGACGGTTGTTGCAGGTGGTATGAAAGTTGCCTTGATTACAACTATCTTCGGTTTGATCGTTGCTTTGATTCTTCAGGTATTCTACAACTACGTACTTGCTAAGATTGAAGCTCTTACAAGCGAAATGGAAGATTCTTCTATCTCTTTGCTTGACATGGTAATCAAATATGATCTGAAATACAAAAAATAATTCGAAATGAGTAAGTTAACATATAAAGCATCGTACTACGCGCTGTATGCGATGTTTGCCATCATACTGATCGTAATGGGTGTCTTCTTCTTCGGAGGAGACGCTACAGGCGATGCAGTAATTCCGGGAGTAGATCCCGAAATGTGGCAGCCGGCTCAAACAGATGCCTTACTCTACTTGATGTATGTTTTGTTTGGTTTAGCTGTTGCAGCCACTATTATTGCTGCTGTATTCCAATTTGGTGCAGCTTTGAAAGATAATCCGGCAGGCGCTATCAAGTCTTTGCTTGGTTTGGTTCTTTTGGTTGTTGTTTTAGTTGTAGCTTGGGCTATGGGTGACGGAACACCGATGAATATTCCTGGTTATGATGGTAGTGACAACGTTCCTTTCTGGCTGAAAATAACTGATATGTTCCTTTATTCCATCTACATCCTGTTGTTTGTAACAATCGTTGCAATCATCGCGAGTGGCATAAAGAAAAAAATATCATAATCAATTGAGGATACTCAATTTAATAAGTAATAACAATGGCAAGAGGAAAAAGAAAAGTTCCTGATATTAACTCAAGTTCTACGGCGGATATCGCTTTCTTGTTGCTGATCTTCTTCTTGATTACAACATCAATGGATACAGACCGTGGTTTGGCAAGACTTTTGCCTCCACCACCCGAAGATCAAGATCAAAAGAATACGGATAAGATTAAAGAACGTAACATTTTGCAGGTATACTTGAATAAGGATGATGCTTTGATGTGCGGTAATGATTATATCGGTGTTGATCAGCTGAGAGAAAGAGCTAAAGAATTTATTGCGAATGCCGGTAATGCGGAGCATATGCCTGAAAAGACACAGAAGAATGTGGAATTTTTTGGTACGACTCTCGTTAACGACAAGCACGTAATTTCTTTGCAGAATGACCGCGGGTCTTCTTATCAGGCATATATCAGCGTGCAGAACGAACTTGTTGCTGCATACAATGAATTGAGAAATGAATTAGCTCTTCAGAAATGGCAGAGACCTTATGAGGAATTGAATGACGAACAGCAAAAAGCAATTCGTGAAATCTATCCGCAGAGAATTTCTGAGGCAGAACCTAAAAAATACGGAGAAAGGAGGTAAGTAATGGGAAAATTTAATAAAACTGGTAAACGTGAAATGCCGGCATTGAATACTTCTTCATTGCCTGACCTTATCTTTACTTTGTTGTTCTTCTTTATGATTGTAACAACAATGCGTGAGGTTACTTTAAAAGTACAGTTCACACTTCCGGAAGGTACTGAGCTCGAAAAACTGGAGAAGAAATCACTGGTAACATTCATTTATGTGGGTGAACCGACTCAGGAATATCGTGCGAAAATGGGTACTGAAAGTCGTATTCAGCTCAACGACAGCTACGCTGAAGTGGGCGAAGTACAAGACTTCATTTTCCAGGAACGCGCAAGTATGAATGAGGGTGACCAAGCTAAGATGACTGTGTCTCTGAAAGTAGACCAAAAAACAAAAATGGGTATTATCACTGACGTGAAGAATGCTCTTAGAAAATCTTACGCTTTGAAGATTAACTATTCGTCTACTAAACGTGGTGAGAAATAAACAGTTAATTTGATATATAAGAAAGGGTGTCCAAGCAATTGGACACCCTTTCTTTTTTGATGCTGTTTGTATTTTGTCAGGTTTTGCCTGAACTTATATTTCAAGTTGCTTTATTCTTTGACTCCATAAACTACTGTGTGAAGTTTATGTCTTATTTCTTCATAATCCTTTTCTGCATCCAGATTACCGTGCACCATCAGATACATGGGCAGGAAGTCATCTCCTGCTTTGTAGGGTGGTTGATAGTAATCTTTTTCCCAAAGTGTGAATCCATGGCGTTGGTAGAAATTGATACGGCGTTTAGCCATCTCCTCTACCGGGCGTTCCACTTCCAGAACAATGGGGTATTTTAGGTGTTCACACAGGTGCTCTAAAGTGCGTTTGCCGTAACCTCCGTTGCGCAATGCCGGATTGGTGGCGAAATGCTCTACATAGTAGAATCTGTCAAAGTCCCAATATGTGATAAAGCCGATAGGCAGGTCATCATCAAAAATGATATTATTATGGAAGTTGCCTATCCGGTCTGTGTATTCACGAAGATGCTCCAGTTGGCGGTATTCTTCCGGTGGAAACGATTCGACAAGAAGTTCTTCCATAAATTTGTAATGTTGCACGTCCGATGTAGTAATCGGTTGAAATCTGATCATACGGTTTGGGTTTTTAAGTTTGACAATATTGCTTTTCTGTTATTATATTAGTTGTTTTTATACCGGTTGTTTTTATATCGGTTGTTTTTTTATATCGGATACATAAGATTTCTGATCGAATTCTTATGACTGCCTGTGACTAAGGAACATAGAACTCGATAATCCGTTGGATAGCACGCCGGCAGACCGGGCAAAATTCGGGATATTCGTTCGTTTTCATACGGCAATTGAATGCGGGACGGTATATGCCTTTGGCTGAGTAACCACCGCCTTCATATACACCTACCGGATAGCTTTGGTGTTGTGTGGCAGGGGTGGGGACAGGTGTATTCGGTGCAAGCATATCCTTCCATTTTGAGGCGAAGTTTACCCGCGTACTGATATTTTGTTCCCATGGTTCTACATCCAGCGGATAGGTGTCCGTCATTACATCGTCTTCATAAAAATACTCATCCGCCAAGCCCGCAAAACTATGTCCGAATTCGTGGACTACTACTGGCTTGAACATGGCATGGTGAGCAGTAGTCAGCGTATATGAGTTGTAGATTCCTCCTCCACCGTACACATCTGTATTGGCAAGAATAATAATGTGTTCGTAAGGAATACCTGCCAAGGCATTATGGATGGCTTTCACCCGGCTTGTAGTCAGATAACGGTCTGAGTAAAAAGTATCAAAATGGGAATGAACAGCCGTGTGCTTCCATTGATTCTCGCGGGGCACACTGACTCCGCTGTCAACAGACGGGCTGGCTACAGCCACTATGTTGAACTTGTTTTTCATTGACCGGAATGGTTCATGAGAAAACAGGCTTTCACAGGCTTTCTGCGCATCCTGATAGAATACATTCATTTCTTTTTCCGTATATCCCTCTGCCAAGATAGCTACATCTATGCACTCTTTTTCGTTACCGCTGCGAAGCATGTATCGATGTGGGGTGACATGTGTTGTTCCGCGTTTGTGAATCAAAATATCTTCCGGGCGGACAATATGCTTAAAACTGGTCATCACTTCCTTGCGGGGAGTAAATAGAACAACTTCTACTTCTGCCGGCTGTTTGGGATAGGGAAGTAAGAAACTGTTTTCGAAGCCCCGTGCCGTTTCTTTGGCTTCATCGGTGGACAACCACTCTTGAAACAGTGAAGAAAAGGAATGCTTATAAATACATTGTCCCGTAGCGAGATCTTTTACGATGATCTGCCCGTTGCCTTCCAGCGGAAGCTCGGACAAATGATGCTCACGACCTGCCCAGGAAGGAAGTTGTGATAACTCATCCAGATAGATGGCTTGCTGTTTATTGTTTCCGGTGAAAATGTAGTCCACCCTCAGCGTTTTATCCTGAAAATAATCTGCAAAGTTTTGCGCATAACTTCCTGCTGATGCCAGGAAAAAAAGAAGAATACTGCAAATTTGTTTCATATAAATAGTATATTTATGTTTTTCACAAAGGTACGAACTATTGTTGACTTATTCGATATTTGCAAATAAAAGTAATAAATCATAGTATTTGTTGCCGAAAAATAGCTAACTTTGCATGAAAGATTCATTGATTAAAACAATTTGATTCAAAAATGGGACATCATCAATTAGATGCTTTAGATGAGCAAATTCTGAAATTAATAGCAGGGAACGCGCGTATTCCTTTTCTGGAAGTAGCCAGAGCATGTAACGTTTCCGGGGCGGCTATCCACCAGCGCATTCAGAAGTTGACTAATCTGGGAATATTGAAAGGGTCGGAATATGTCATCGATCCTGAGAAGATAGGATATGAAACTTGTGCTTATATCGGTATATATCTGAAAGATCCGGAATCCTTTGATTCGGTAACAAGAGCTTTGGAAGCAATTCCGGAAGTAGTCGAATGTCATTTCACTACAGGTAAATATGATATGTTTATCAAGATTTACGCGAAGAACAATCACCACTTGTTGAGTATCATCCATGATAAGTTGCAGCCTCTGGGATTGGCGCGTACTGAGACATTGATCTCCTTCCATGAAGCCATAAAGCGGCAGATGCCCATTATGGTCGACATAGAAGATGAAGATTAATTGTATTAAATAACAGACTTACTGTTTCACGTAATCTACAAAAGCATACGGGCAGAGATGTTTCTCATCCACAGGATGAGCCTCTCTGCTTTTTTCGTGCCATTGAGCGGGAGATACTTCCGGGAAGAAGGCATCAGCTTCGGGGGCAAGGTCATTTATTTCCGTCAGACAAAGCTCATCGGCAAAGGGAAGTGCCTGTCTATAAACGCTTGCGCCTCCGAGGATATATATATGCTCGTCTTCCTTGCAACTTTGCAAGGCTGCTTCCAGTGATGGAAAGACTTCTGCGCCGGGACATACTGTTTCCGGTCGGGAGGATAACACAATGTTCCTGCGGTTGGGCAGTGCCCCTTTCGGGAGCGATTCGAAGGTCTTTCTTCCCATGATAATCGTGTTTCCGGTGGTCAATGCTTTGAAACGTTTCAAGTCGTTGGGCAACCAGAAAAGCAGTTTATTCTGAAAGCCGATAGCCATTCGACGGTCTACGGCGGCGATGATTGATACTTTACTCATGTCTTTTTTTATACCGCTACTATTCCGGCAATATGTGGATGCGGGTCGTAATTCACCAGTTCGAAGTCTTCGAACTTAAAGTCGTAAATACTCTTCACATCCGGATTAATCTTCATTTGAGGCAATGCGCGTGGTTCGCGGCTGAGCTGTAATTTAACCTGTTCCAGATGGTTCAGGTAGATATGGGCATCACCGAGTGTATGAATGAAGTCTCCCGGTTTCAGTCCTGTTACTTGCGCCATCATTTGCAACAGGAGCGCGTATGATGCGATGTTGAACGGAACTCCGAGAAATATGTCCGCGCTGCGCTGATAAAGTTGCAGGCTCAGCCGACCGTCTGCCACATAAAACTGGAAGAAGGCATGGCAAGGAGGAAGATTCATATTCTTTAAATCAGCTACATTCCAAGCACTTACAATGATACGGCGGGAGTCGGGATTGTGCTTGATGGTCTCTACGGCTTCGCTGATCTGGTCGATGAATCCACCGTCGTAGTCGGGCCACGAACGCCATTGATAGCCATAGATATGTCCTAAGTCACCGTTTTCGTCCGCCCATTCGTTCCAGATGCGCACGCCGTGTTCTTGCAGATATTTCGCATTCGTATCCCCTTGCAGAAACCAGAGCAACTCGTAGATGATTGATTTCAGATGCAGTTTTTTAGTCGTCAGACATGGGAAACCCTCGTCGAGGTTGAAACGCATCTGATGCCCGAATACGCTGATCGTTCCGGTTCCTGTGCGGTCACTCTTTTCTGTTCCTTCGGTTAGTACGCGATGGAGTAAATCTAAATATTGTTTCATAGCGAATAATTTTCCAATAAATGGGTGCGATGCAAAATTACAAAAATGGAGTGAATAAATTGGCAAACCATCCGACGAACTTCTTCCACGGTGAGCGCTTTTTCCAGAACTCGGGTGTCAGTTGCGTACAATGCTCTATATCGTTCCGGAACATTTCGTTCAGTTCCCCTGTGATTTCCTTGTTAAAGATGAAAGCATTCGTTTCGTAGTCGTACCGGAGGCTGCGGCTGTTCAGGTTGGCGGTGCCTACTGTGCAAAAAATGTCATCGACCATCATTATTTTAGAATGATGGAAGCCGCCATTATACATATATACAGTGGCTCCTCTCTTCATCAGTTTATGGAGTTTGTAGAGGGCGGCATCCGGTGTAAACGGGATGTCGGAGGCGGAAGAAACCATGATTGTCACATCTACACCACGTTCAATCGTACGCTGGAGCGCTTTGTTGATGGAGGAAGTCGGTACGAAATACGGATTGACGATGTGCACGTTCTTTTGTGCCGAATAGATGGACATCGCATAAGCATGACTGAGCATGCGGCTGTTTTTCTTCGGTGTACGGTCGACAATGGCGACTACTACCTGGGTGCTGTCCGACTGTCCCTTGTGGAGGGGGAAGTAGGCTTCGCCACCGATGTTTTGTTTAGTCTCTTTGTTCCATATGGTGAGAAATATTTCTTGCAGATCATTGACAGCATCCCCTTCGATTCTCATGTGCATATCACGCCATGTACCGATTTTGGGGAGTCCGTTGATGTAATAGTCGGCGATGTTCATTCCTCCCGTATAGGCGACTTCACCGTCGATAACGGCTATTTTCCGGTGGTCGCGGTGGGCCGCATGGTTGATATATGGGAAGGTGAACGGATCGAATTTGACAATCTCGATTCCCTGTTCGCGTATTTTCTTGAGATGCTTTTTTTTGAGCGGTTTGTTGTTCGACCAGTTGCCGAACGCATCGAACATGGCCCGTACTTCCACCCCTTCTTTCACTTTTTCGGCCAGTAGGGCAAATAACGCATTGGCTATCGAATCGTTGCGGAAATTAAAATATTCCAGGTGGATATGATGTTTGGCCTCACGGATGGCGCTGAATAAATCGATAAACTTCTCTCGTCCGCTTTTTAGCAGCTTGACTTTGTTATTGTCGGATATAGGAATCCCCGACTCTGACAAGAAACGTAATACAAGGGAATCGCTTGTCAGGGCTATAGAGTCTCTGGGGTGTGTCATCAAACTGTCGATGACATCCGCTTGAGCACGGAATAAAGACAAAAACAGGAATAAAATAAATATACGTAGTTTCAAAACTCTTCTCGCTATTTTAGTTTACAAGGTAACAAAGATACAACATCTATGTTTGGAGCTATCGGGAGATAAGGATATATTTATTATAATTTAACAGAAAAAACAACAGGGAATCTTTTCAATAATAACGGAGCCCGGTGTAATAGGAGCTGATCAGACTGCTCTCTATTCTAATGTTTCTTCAATGATAACTTGAGTCCGATGTAATAAGCACTCGTCTGTTTTTTCCTTTTTTTGGGGGGGAAAGGAAAAGGTAAAAGGGGGCAGTCCGGAAACCCTGTTTGAACTCCATACTGTGCTGATATGAACTAATGATTCTTTTTTTAGACATAAGCCCCAAAGAACAAATTTGCTATAAAAGCTATGCAGGAAATATGTTCTTTTGTTCTTATGTCTAAAGTCGATTCAAAACGAATCGGAAAAGAATATATTTAGGCACGGATTACACGGATTTCACGGTTTTAGTGCTATGATTACGTAAAACAACCGTGTTAATCCGTGTAATCCGTGCCTAATCCTCAATTTATAATTTTGTTCATTTCCGTACAGAAAGAAACAATCAGAAAACAACCGGGGTTTCAGATTGATCCGGTAAAAGCTTTGTAAATAGGTGTCAATAAGTTCTTTACCTGTTTACAAAGCTTTCTGTTTCTGCTTCCGTCGTAGTGTCACAGCAGTGCCAAGGTTTGTCACGGCTGTTCCCTTCGGGTGTCAGGGTTGTGCCAACGGGCTGTCACAGTTGTGCCACCGCGATGGCACTGCTGTGACAATGCAATGGCACAACTGTGACAAGCCGTTGGCACAAGGTACGGCAATGCTTGTTATGCCAGCGATACTACTTTCCGTCCGGCCATGAAAAGCAGGACGACCGTTGCAATGATGATTGATTTCGGATCGAGGCTGGCTGCACCGTGGTTGATCATGCCGATCAGTACTTCCCTCAGTGTTTCCCATACAGCTTGCAGTCCGCCCAGAGTGATGAAGAGCACTGCTCCTACTGTCATTACAAATAGCGTCCAAAGACGTGCCAGTCGATTGCTGCGATCGGGCAGTTGGTGCATGACGCGACGGCTGAATCCGTTGTCGGCTATTTCCCGCTTGTTCTCTGCGAAGAAATCTTTCAGAAGTTTATCATTATCTATTTCCGTCATAACCGTTTCTTGTTAAATACGTTGCTAATTTCTCTTTTCCACGCGACAGGTGGCTTTTCACTGTTCCTGCCGGTATTCCCATGATTCCTGCAATCTTGTCGATGCTTACATCTTCCATGTAAAACAGCGTGATGCAGGTTCGTTCCACTTCCTTCAGCGATTTGAGTGACTGATAAACATCCATTGTCTGCCCTATGTTCGCTTGTTCCGTGTAGTTGGCAGCGTCTACTTCCCTGGTATCCAGGTCCGCCATCTCCTTTCGGCTGCGAATATAGTCATAAAATATATTATAAGCAATACGATACAGCCACGTAGAGAAACTCGACAAGTTTCGGAAAGAAGCCAGATTGGTGTATGCTTTGATGAAGGTATCTTGCGCCAGATCGTCACTCAATTCGTTGTCACCGCAGGTCAGATGCAGGAAGAAACGTCTGACAGGCGACTGGTACTTTTGCACCAACTGGTCGAAGGCCCTGGTGTTTTTGAACACCACGACCTGTGCGACTAGTGATATATCGTTGAGTTGGCTCATTTATTTTCTTCGTTCTTCTCTTCGTCGTTTTTCTCCGGGATTCTTGTTTCGTTCCTCTCGGTGGCGGACTCTGACTCTGTATTGACAGCTTCGTTTTTTTCTTCGGTGAAGCGAGTGTTGAAATTGCCGGTTCCGGTGTTCCTGCCGTTTTTCTCTCTGTCTGTGAATGAGGTCCGGTAGGTGGACTCTTGGTTATTTTGTTGTTTGTAGCCGACCAGCCATTGCCCGATTCCCATGAACATAACGAGCAGTCCGATCGCTCCGATTCCGAATTCGCCGGTAATCGCCCAGAGGAATATGAAGAGTCCGATGCCTGTGAAGGTGTTTCTGATACCTTGCGTGCGTTGATCCGTCGGTTTGCTTTCCCGGATGAATCCTTCCGGCAGCGGCTGTCCGGCTGCAAGTGCCTGTTCGGCAAGGCGATAACGTGCCTTCCGGTTCTTGTAGCGGAAGAAGAAGACTACAAATATGATGAATACTGGCATTCCGAAAATGGCAATGATGCTGATAATGGCTACCAGAATGCCTCCTCCGACTGCATTTCCGAAATTATTGAACGGGAAGTCGTCATCGTCAGAAACGATGGAGATACTTGCTTTTCCGTGCGGTCCGCGAGGGGTGCTCGCTTTGCTTGTACTTACATGGGTGGTATCGGCGTCTTCGTCATCCATGCCGACCACTGTCACGGCAGTGTTGCCGGCATTTGTTTTTGCATCTTTGTCCTTGGTCACGGTCACTTTTACGTTTCCGGTAGAATCGTTGATAACAGTGGTCTGTTTCTGGGCATTTGCCAGAGAAAAAATGGTCATCAGGACCAGTAAAGCAATTACAATTCGTTTCATATGATTATTTTTTTATTTGTTTCTTTGTCTGTTAGACGTAGTTCGTATGTCAGAAAGTTGCAAAGAGACGAAATATTTTTGATATTTGCAGGAATTAATAAATGAAAAATGAATTTACCCGCTTCTTTTATCGACTATACCCGCGCCTTGCTGGGCAACGAAGAATATGAAAAACTGGCTGTCGCCTTGCAGCAAGAACCTCCTGTCAGCATTCGATTGAATGAAAAGTTGGGAGCACTTTCACAAAATGCCGGCGCAGCCCATTCTTCATTCTTCATTCATCATTCTTCATTAAACAAAGTTCTTTGGGCATCCGACGGCTACTACCTTGATGAGCGTCTGACGTTTACGTTCGATCCGTTGTTTCATGCCGGTTGTTATTACGTGCAGGAGGCGTCGTCCATGTTTGTGGAGCAGGTGTTGCGGCAATATGTCAATGCTCCGGTGATGATGCTCGATCTTTGTGCGGCACCCGGCGGGAAGTCTACTCATGCGCGTAGTGTGCTTCCCGAAGGAAGTCTGCTCGTGGCGAATGAGGTGATCCGAAACCGTTCTCAGGTGCTGGCGGAGAATCTGACTAAGTGGGGGCATCCGGATGTGGTCGTAACCAACAATGATCCGGCTGATTTCTCAGCACTTTCGTCTTTCTTTGACGTCATTCTGACTGATGTACCCTGTTCGGGTGAGGGAATGTTTCGTAAAGATCCCGTAGCTGTGGAGGAGTGGAGCCCGGAAAACGTAGAAATCTGCTGGCAGCGTCAGCGGCGGATTATTGCGGACATCTGGCCTTGTCTGAAACCGGGAGGTATATTGATATATAGTACGTGTACCTATAATACCAAAGAAGATGAAGAGAACGTACGCTGGATTCAGGAAGAGTTTGGTGCCGAACTGCTGCCTTTGGATGTCCGGGAAGAATGGAATATAACGGGGAATTTACTCAATGGAGAGGGCGAGTTTCTGAAGAGTTTTCCTGTCTATCATTTCCTTCCCCATAAGACAAAAGGCGAAGGTTTCTTTTTGGCCGCACTTCGCAAACCGGAAGTGGAAGAGGAGGAGAATGTTGTATTTTCTTTTTCCAAAGTGAAGGCTGCAAAGAAGAAAGATAAGAAAGGAGGGGCGGTGACTTCTTCTCCTGTTTCGAAAGAAAATAGGACGTTGGCAGGCAGTTGGCTGAACAGTGAAAATGCTGAAAGATATGCTCTGTTGGCGGAAGAAAAAGAGGTAAAAGCCTTTCCGCAGCAATATATGGATGAGCTGGCTGCCATGAAGCAGTATTTGAAAGTGGTGCAGGCAGGTGTACTGATAGGTGAGGTGAAGGGAAAGGATCTGAGTCCTGCTCATGCGTTGGCTATGAGTGCTTCACTTTTGCGGCAGGATGCTTTTGATACGGAAGAAGTGAGTTATGAACAAGCTATCGCTTATTTACGAAAAGAGGCTATCGCCTTGTCGGAAACAGCCCCTCGCGGTTATGTATTGCTTACTTACCGGAATATTCCTCTCGGATTTGTGAAGAATATCGGTAATCGGGCCAATAATCTTTATCCGCAGGAATGGCGCATCCGTAGCGGGTATTTGCCGGAGGAGATACGGACTTTTTAAAATGAAGAATGAAGAATGGGCTGCGCTATCACGCTGCACA
>NZ_KV804362.1:0-443 GCF_001811315.1 Bacteroides sp. HMSC067B03
TTTTTGTCCCTAAGAAGTTGGGTTTTTGTCCCTAGCTTTTTGTGATTAATCGTTGATTTTTAAACAGTTACCTTTTCATTTTAAAGGGTACTACCATCACTAGCTGATAAAAAAAACCTGATAATCATACCAAACACAAAAAAGGAACTTTTCTTATCACCTAAACCCCTAAAAAAGGAACTTTTCTTATTATCTTAACACAAACTTTAGGGAAAAGAACATATATTAACTAAAAAAGGCTCTATATGATACAACTACTCAAATGAAAGTTGGGTTTTTGTCCCTATCTAAAAAAAGCGTATTTTAAAAAGTTGGGTTTTTGTCCCTATGATCTTTTGATATAAAACTATAGGGAAAAAAACAAAGAGAAAACACTATATATATAAATAATATATGAATATATAATATATAAACCTATAAACATATAATATATGATTAATATA
>NZ_KV804363.1:0-464 GCF_001811315.1 Bacteroides sp. HMSC067B03
AGTGGTTGAACGTCTTGGGGAGACATCGGGAAAAGCAGCCGGAAAACTGGAAGGGTTGGGAAAAGGAATGTTCTTTCTCAACCAACTGAAAGAAGGTGTCGACAATATCCGTGATTCCTTTAATGATGCCATCGAACCGGGTATCCGGTTTGAAACCGCTGTTGCCGAAATGTCCGGTATCACCAACATGGAGGGGAAGGAACTGGACGTTCTCGCCACCAAAGCCCGTAATACGGCAAAAGCGTTCGGTACCGATGCGGCAGACGCTATGATCGTTTATAAGGACTTGCTTTCAAAGATTACTCCGGAACTGAAAAAAGCACCGGACGCGCTTGAAATCATGTCGAACAATGTAATGACACTTAGCAAGACGATGTCAAATGATGTTCCCGGAGCATCAGCCGCCATGTCCACCGCAATGAACCAGTACAAGGTTTCCCTTGATGATCCGATGAAAGCCGCAC
>NZ_KV804364.1:0-47391 GCF_001811315.1 Bacteroides sp. HMSC067B03
AATCCTTAATTTATAATTTAATTCATTTCCGTACAGTATGGAGCTCAAACCGGGGTTTCGGACTGCCCCTCCATCCTTTTTTCCTGACACGTCACCTTTACCTGTACTTTTGCCACCGATGAAGATATCGTCCGCCACCGATGAGGACACCCTTCGCCACCGATGAGAACACCCTTCGCCACCGATGAGGACACCCCTCGCCACCGATGAAGACACCCTTCGGAACCGGGGAATTGCAAAGCCGTCCACACCCCATCCATTCCCCACCAAAAATATTTGTGATATAAGTCCAATTATCACGAATATTTCTTACCTTTGTAAACAGATTAATTATTTTTCTTATCCTTCAAATAATAAAATAAGTAATCACCAATACCCGTAGACCGATGAAAACACCTATTTACCTACTTCTAATCGTTTGTATTTTTGCATCCTGCAACACCAAACAGACACAAGCTGAAATTGATTACACATCGTATGTAAATCCTTTTATTGGCACCGATTTTACAGGAAACACGTATCCCGGCGCACAAGCCCCCTTTGGCATGGTACAGCTTAGCCCGGATAACGGACTTCCGGGATGGGACCGCATCTCCGGATATTTCTATCCGGACAGCACAATCGCCGGATTCAGTCACACACACCTTTCCGGAACAGGTGCCGGAGACTTGTATGATATTTCTTTCATGCCGGTCACACTCCCCTATAAAGAGGCGGAAGCACCGCTAGGCATCTACTCCAAATTCTCACACGATGACGAAAGTGCCTATGCAGGCTATTATCAGGTACGCCTGAAAGACTATAATATCAATGTAGAACTGACTGCAACCGAGCGTTGCGGCATTCAACGCTACACCTTCCCTAAGGCTGAAGCAGCCATTCTCCTGAATCTGAAGAAAGCGATGAACTGGGACTTCACGAACGATTCCCATATTGAAGTAGTCGACTCCGTCACTATTCAGGGATACCGTTATTCCGACGGTTGGGCACGCGACCAGCGAATCTATTTCCGCACCCGTTTCTCCAAACCTTTTGATAAGTTCGCTCTGGATACAACCGCCATTATCAAGGAGAATAAACGCATCGGTACAGCCACCATCGCCCGTTTTGACTTCAAGACAGAAGAAGGAGAACAAATTCTGGTCAACACAGCCATCTCCGGCGTCAGTATGGAGGGGGCGGCCAAAAACTTACAAGCCGAAGTACCCGAAAATGACTTCGACAAATATCTGGCAGAGACTAAAGCCAACTGGAACCGCCAACTCGGTAAGATTACAGTAAAAGGTGATAACGAAAACGACAAAGTAAATTTCTACACCGCCCTCTACCACTCTATGATTGCACCGACCATCTACAGCGACGTAGACGGAGCCTATTACGGTCCCGACAAAAAGGTACACCAGAGCGATGGTTGGGTAAATTACAGTACTTTCTCTCTTTGGGATACTTATCGTGCCGCCCATCCTCTTTTCACTTATACAGAACCGGAACGTGTCAATGACATGGTAAAATCCTTCATTGCCTTCTTTGAGCAGAACGGACGCCTGCCCGTATGGAACTTCTACGGCAGCGAAACAGACATGATGATTGGTTACCACGCTGTCCCTGTCATCGTTGACGCTTACCTGAAAGGGATAGGTGATTTTGACGCAGATAAGGCATTGGCAGCTTGCGTGGCAACAGCCAATCTGGATAATTACCGGGGAATCGGCCTTTACAAAAAGCTGGGATACATTCCTTACAATGTGACCGATCATTACAATGCAGAGAACTGGTCACTGTCCAAAACTCTGGAATATGCATTTGACGATTACTGCATCGCCGAAATGGCCAATAAGATGGGTAAAAAAGAGATAGCCGACGAATTCTACAAACGCTCGCAGAACTACAAAAACGTTTACAACCCCGCAACTTCGTTCATGCAACCTCGTGATGACAAAGGAAACTTTATCAAAGACTTCAAAGCCGACGAATACACTCCGCATATCTGCGAAAGTAACGGTTGGCAATATTTCTGGTCCGTACAACATGACGTAGACGGCTTGATTGAGCTCGTAGGAGGTAAAAACCGCTTTGCAGAGAAGTTGGACAGTATGTTTACTTATCATCCGGCAGAGGACGACAAACTTCCGATATTTAGCACGGGAATGATCGGACAGTATGCTCACGGCAATGAGCCCAGCCATCATGTCATCTATCTTTTCAATGCCATAGGACATCAGAACCGTACACAGGAATACATCGCCAAAGTGATGAACGAACTTTACAAGAATGAGCCTGCCGGCCTTTGCGGAAACGAAGATTGCGGACAAATGTCCGCCTGGTATGTGTTCAGCGCAATGGGATTCTATCCTGTCAATCCGGTCAGCGGAAAGTACGAAATCGGTACTCCCCTATTCCCGGAAATGAAACTGCATCTGGCAAACGGAAAGACATTTACAGTGCTTGCTCCCAAAGTGAGCAAGGAGAACATCTACATTCAATCGATCAAAGTAGACGGTCAGCCGTACGATAAGACCTACCTTACTCATGAACAGATTATGAACGGAGCTACTGTCGAATTTGAAATGAGTAAGACTCGCTCCTAAACTAATCTACCGAAAGAATGAATGAAAACTTTGACTTAACCTACAAAGCTCTATTCCGCAGGTACTACCCCAGCCTGATATTCTACGCCACCCGACTGGTAGGAGAAGAAGAGGCGGAGGATGTGGTACAGGATGTGTTTGTAGAGCTTTGGAAACGAAAAGACAGCATAGAGATAGGAGAGCAGATTCAGGCTTTCCTCTATCGTGCTGTCTATACACGTGCCCTTAACGTATTGAAACATCGTAATGTGGAAGATGGCTATTGCGCTGCCATGGAAGAGATTAATCAAAGGCGTGCTGAGTTTTATCAGCCGGACAATAACGAAGTGATTCGCAAAATCGAAGACCGGGAATTGAGGAAAGAGATTCACGATGCGATCAATGAGTTGCCGGACAAGTGCAAAGAAGTTTTCAAACTCAGCTATCTGCATGATATGAAAAACAAGGAGATAGCCGACATATTGGGAGTTTCACTTCGCACGGTAGAGGCACATATGTATAAAGCATTAAAGTTCCTGCGGAATCGTCTCGGACATCTTTGGTTCATTCTCCTCTTATTTTTATTGGAATAAAGTTAAGTGTTTTTGGGGTTTCAGTTGTATTACTTATATGAAGGAAAAGAAAATGAGAAATCTGAGCGAAGAAATAATAGACAAATATCTGACAGGAAAGTGCTCGCAGGAGGAGTTGATCGAGGTAAATGCCTGGATGAATGAATCAGAAGAGAACGCCTGCCAGTTGTTCCGCATGGAAGAAGTGTTCCATCTGGGCAAGTTCGATACTTATGCCGACGAACAAAGAATGGCTAATGCGGAAAAAAGGCTTTATAGAAAACTGGAGCAAGAGAAAAAAAAGAAAGACAAAGTGCTGTATATGCATCGTTGGATGAAATATGCAGCCATTATCGTTGTTGCTTTATTAATGGGCGGAGGAGCCGGATACTGGTTCTACAACCAGACGGAACATCAGATGCTCGTGGCCGTTGCCAATGAAGGTATCGTGAAAGAAGTTGTCTTACCGGACGGAACCAAAGTCTGGCTGAACAATGCCGCCACTTTGAAGTACCCGCGCGAGTTCTCCGAAAAAGAACGTAATGTATATCTGGACGGAGAAGCCTATTTCGAAGTAACCAAGAACCGCCATAAGCCATTCACGGTAGAAAGCGATGCCATGCGCGTACGTGTATTGGGAACCACTTTCAACTTCAAGTGCGACAAACGTTGCCGGATAGCAGAAGCGACATTGATCGAGGGAGAAATTGAAGTGAAAGGCAACAAGGACGAAGGACAAATCGTTCTCGCACCCGGTCAACGCGCCGAACTGAACAGAAACAGCGGACGGCTGACTGTGAAGCAAGTCGACGCAAAACTGGATGCTGTATGGCGTGACAATCTGATACCATTCAACAAAGCAAATATCTTTACCATCACCAAGGCACTGGAGCGTTTTTATGACGTGAAAATCATTCTATCTCCCGATATCCGGTCGGACAAAACCTATTCCGGTGTATTGAAGAAGAAGGCAACCATTGAATCGGTGTTGAAATCCTTGCAGAATTCTATACCCATTGAATATAAAATCGTAGGAAACAATATCTTTATCTCTTCTGATAAGAAATGAGTCCTGCCAAACTTAAATTAATTAATACCATGAAATTAAGAACACTTCTGATAGGATGTTTCGGAGGATTTATAATGCTCAACTCCTGCACAGAATCCCCCAGTGTAAAAGATTATAGTGCTTATGTCAATCCCTTCATAGGCACCGGCGGACACGGACATACTTTTCCGGGAGCCGTAGTTCCGCATGGTATGATCCAGCCGAGTCCGGACACCCGGATTGATGGCTGGGATGCTTGCTCCGGTTATTATTACGACGACAACACGATCAACGGATTTTCGCACACTCACGTCAGCGGCACCGGCTGCTGTGACTACGGAGACGTACTACTGATGCCGACTGTCGGCAATCCGCAGTATCTGACGACCGATCCGGAAAGTCAGAAACTTGCCTACGCCTCCGGCTTTTCTCACGAGAATGAGACAGCGGAACCCGGATATTACTCCGTTTTCCTTGACACCTATCAGGTAAAGGCGGAGATCACTGCTACGCAACGCGGTGCCATCCACCGCTACACTTTCCCCGAAAGTGCCGAATCCGGATTTATCATCGATCTGGATTACAGCCTGCAACGGCAAACAAACTACGAGATGGAAATCGAAGTGATCAGTGACACTGAGATTTGCGGACACAAGAAGACAACTTATTGGGCTTTCGACCAGTACATTAATTTCTACGCCAAGTTCTCCAAGCCCTTTGCATATACCCTCATCACTGACTCCGTCACAATGGACAACAGCAAACGTCTGCCTGTATGCAAAGCATTGCTGCACTTCAATACGAAAAAAGGGGAAGAAGTATTGGTTAAAGTCGGAGTATCCGCTGTCGATATTGCCGGTGCGCGCAAGAATGTAGAATCCGAAATACCCGAATGGGACTTCGATAAGGTACGCAAAGACGCCCGTACTGCCTGGAACAATTACCTGTCTAAAATAGACATCACCACTTCCGACAAAGAAGATAAAACAATATTCTACACCGCTCTGTATCATACGGCCATCAGCCCGAATCTGTTTATGGATGCAGACGGACGTTATCTCGGCATGGACCTTGAAGTACATCAGGGTGATACCATCAATCCTCTGTATACTACCTTCTCTTTGTGGGATACTTTCCGCGCACTGCACCCGTTGATGACCATCATTGACCCGAATCTGAATAATCAGTTCATCAATTCACTGATAAAGAAACATCAGGAAGGCGGGATATATCCGATGTGGGATTTAGCTTCCAACTACACAGGAACGATGATCGGATATCATGCAGTCCCGGTCATAGTGGATGCCTATATGAAAGGTTATCGCAACTTTGATGCTCCCGAAGCATACAAAGCCAGTCTGAGGGCAGCCGAATATGACACCACAGGCATCAAATGCCCCGATTTGGTATTGCCTCATCTGATGCCCAAAGCGAAGTATTACAAGAATGCAATCGGTTACATTCCTTGCGACCGTGAAAACGAGTCCGTAGCCAAAGCACTGGAATATGCTTACGACGACTGGTGCATCTCCATCTTTGCCGAGGCAATGAATGATTTCGAGAATAAAGCCAAATATGAACGCTTTGCCAAAGCTTACGAATTCTATTTCGACAAATCGACTCGCTTCATGCGTGGATTGGATTCAAAAGGTGAATGGCGCACTCCGTTCAATCCGCGTGCCTCCACTCACCGGAGTGATGACTATTGCGAAGGAACTGCCTGGCAATGGACATGGTTTGTTCCTCATGATGTGGACGGACTTGTCAACCTGATGGGAGGTGAAGATGCCTTTGTTGAAAAGCTGGACTCTCTGTTTACGGTAGAGTCAAGCCTCGAAGGCGAAACGACTTCGGCAGATATCAGCGGGCTCATCGGCCAATATGCGCACGGCAATGAACCGAGTCATCACGTCATCCATTTATATAACTACGTGAATCGCCCGTGGAGAACGCAGGAACTGGTAGACAGCGTGTACAAAAGCCAATATGCAAATAGCGTAGACGGACTTTCCGGCAATGAGGATTGCGGGCAAATGTCTGCATGGTATATACTCAACTCTATGGGATTCTATCAGGTATGCCCGGGCAAACCGGTATATTCTATCGGACGTCCGGCCTTCGACAAGGCCGTCATCAATCTGCCGGGAGAAAAGACGTTCAGCATTGTAGTAAAGAACAATGCAAAGACCCATAAATATATTGAAAGCGTTCTGTTGAACGGCAAGCCGCTGGATACGCCTTTCTTCAATCATCAGGATATTACAGCAGGTGGAGTGATGGAAATCAAGATGACTGACCGACCGACAAAATGGGGAGTCAGCAAGTAGTTATCAGCAGCCAATCATTAAAACAAATACCATGAAAAAACTATTATTAGTAGCATGTGTACTCAGTTGTACACTCTTAGCCAAAGCAAAAGACTGGACACAGTATGTCAATCCGCTGATGGGCTCTCAGTCTACTTTTGAGTTATCAACAGGTAATACCTATCCGGCTATTGCCCGCCCCTGGGGAATGAACTTCTGGACTCCGCAGACCGGAAAGATGGGTGATGGCTGGCAATATACCTATACTGCCAATAAGATACGCGGCTTCAAGCAGACACATCAGCCCAGTCCGTGGATCAACGATTATGGCCAGTTCTCCATTATGCCGATAGTAGGCAAGCCGGTGTTTGACGAAGAGAAACGCGCAAGCTGGTTTGCACACAAAGGAGAAGTTGCAACCCCTTATTACTACAAAGTATATCTGGCAGAACACGATATAGTCACCGAAATGGCACCTACGGAACGTGCCGTACTTTTCCGTTTCACATTTCCGGAGAATGATCACTCTTATGTTGTTGTAGATGCTTTCGACAAAGGTTCTTACATCAAGATCATTCCCGAAGAGAACAAGATTATCGGCTACACGACCCGTAACAGCGGCGGCGTTCCCGAAAACTTCAAGAACTATTTTATCATTGAGTTCGACAAGCCGTTTACCTATAAAGCAACAGTAGAGAATGGAAATCTGCAAGAGAATGCGGCAGAACAGACTACCAATCATGCCGGAGCCATCATCGGATTCAAAACCCGAAAAGGAGAACAGGTGCATGCACGCATCGCCTCTTCGTTCATCAGTTTTGAACAGGCTGCCGCCAATATGAACGAATTAGGCAAAGACAACCTGGAGCAACTCGCCCAAAAAGGAAAAGATGCATGGAATCAGGTGCTGGGTAAAATAGAAGTAGAAGGCGGCAATCTGGATCAGTATCGCACATTCTATTCTTGCCTGTATCGCTCGCTGCTTTTCCCGCGCAAATTCTATGAACTGGACGCGAACGGTCAGCCTGTCCACTACAGCCCGTACAACGGACAAGTACTCCCGGGATATATGTTTACCGATACCGGTTTTTGGGATACATTCCGCTGCCTCTTCCCGCTGTTGAACCTGATGTATCCGTCGGTCAACAAGGAGATGCAGGAGGGACTTATCAATACTTATAAAGAAAGCGGTTTCTTCCCCGAATGGGCAAGTCCGGGACACAGAGGTTGCATGGTAGGGAACAATTCTGCCTCTATTCTGGTAGATGCTTATATGAAGGGAGTGAAAGTAGATGATATCAAGACGCTATATGAAGGGCTGATTCACGGAACAGAGAACGTGCATCCGGAAGTCTCTTCTACCGGACGTTTGGGATACGAATATTATAATAAGCTGGGATATGTACCCTACGATGTAAAAATCAACGAGAACGCTGCCCGTACGCTGGAGTATGCATACGACGACTGGTGCATCTACCAGTTGGCAAAGGAGTTGAAACGTCCGAAGAAAGAAATCAATCTGTTTGCCAAACGTGCCATGAATTACAAGAATCTCTTCGATAAAGAATCCAAGCTAATGCGTGGACGCAACGAAGACGGCACGTTCCAGTCTCCTTTCTCGCCTCTGAAATGGGGAGATGCCTTCACGGAAGGAAATAGCTGGCATTATACCTGGTCCGTTTTCCACGATCCTCAAGGGCTGATAGACTTAATGGGTGGAAAAGAAATGTTTGTCACTATGATGGACTCTGTTTTTGCCGTACCACCTATCTTCGATGACAGCTATTATGGACAGGTAATCCACGAAATTCGTGAAATGACAGTAATGAATATGGGTAACTATGCGCATGGTAATCAACCGATTCAGCACATGATTTATCTGTACGACTATGCTGGACAACCGTGGAAAGCCCAATACTGGCTCCGTCAGGTGATGGACAGAATGTATACTCCCGGACCCGACGGCTACTGTGGAGACGAAGACAACGGACAGACTTCTGCCTGGTATGTGTTCTCTGCTCTAGGTTTTTATCCCGTTTGCCCGGGAACAGACGAATATGTGATGGGAGCTCCTTTATTCAAAAAGGCTACGCTTCACTTCGAGAATGGCAACAGTCTGGTTATTAATGCGCCTAATAACAGCAAGGAGAATTTTTATATTGACTCTATGAGCTTCAATGGGGCTGATCACACCAAGAACTATTTACGACACGGAGATTTGTTCAAGGGAGGCACTATTGAGGTAAAAATGAGCAATCAACCGAATTTGAACAGGGGAACGAAAGAAGAGGATATGCCCTACTCTTTTTCTAAGGAGTAATCATCCACATCTATACGAAGTCTTTCTTCCTCCGGATGATGGTTTTCTCTCTTCTTCTGAACGACTTTATCCGGATAATGATAAAAACGATAGCCTGAAAGTAAAGTAATTTGCTTTCAGGCTATTTTTCGATTTCTATTCACTACTTTTGCAGGACAAACAACTATAATCATGAAAGAAGAAATTGACTTTACAAAAGTCCCTTATCAGTACGCTATGTGCCTCAACCGGAAATGTTCGAAAGCAAACACATGTTTAAGACAACTTACAGAACAAAGCGTGCCGGAAAAGATTGAATATTGGGATATCCTCAGTCCCAAACATCTCGCCGCTCTACAAGGAGATTGCCCTTACTATCGTTCTAACACCAAAGTGCGTTATGCAAAAGGATTCATCAAAATATTAGAAGCCCTGCCATACAAACAAATGCAAGCTGTCATATCACATCTAATGAGTTTTTTTGGCCGGAGAACCTACTACCGGGTCCGCAAAGGTGAACGTCTCCTTACCCCCTCCGAACAACAAAGAATATTGACCATTCTCAAGAATTGCGGAGTTACTCATCCACAGGACTTTGACGTATACGTTGAGGATTACGACTGGTGACCGGCAGTACTCCGAAACGGCACAACTGTTATCATAAGGAGACACAACCATCACACTACGATGACACAACAATGCCACCTTGGTGGCACAACCGTGCCAAGCTGTTGGCACAACAATGCCAACGTAGTGGCACGACTGTGCCAAGCCGTTGGCACAAGACTCCCCTTAGGAAGAGAGAGAGGCAGACATTATAGGTAAAAGAAAAAAGAGCCGGGCTTTCAGAATGAAATGTCCGGCTCTAAAATTAACTAATTTACTAATGACTCAATTTTACTGAGCGTTGTATATATATACCTCAGTGACATCAATGTATGAACTAAAGCCTGCTAATAATTCAACTTTGACATAACGAGCAGTTATAGACGAGAAGAATTCGAAATAATGATTACCTGCACGAGGAGCTTCCAGTACTCCCTGCGAAGTCCATGTTTCATTATCCAAAGAAGTTGAAATACGTACTTTCTTGGCAGCATACGTATAATAATAATCCATACCTAAAGCTAAGAAAGTCTGTGGAGACTTCATATCGATAACAAACCAGAATGGATTCGAACTATATACATCTGATCCGTAACTACCTCCATTACCATCAATCAAATAACTAGCGCTACCAGAGACACCGGAAGGTATTTCTGCTCCCCAACCATCTTTCGACAATTCAACCCAATTACTACCAATAGCAGACAAATATTTGAAGTTTCTAACTACTTTATCTACATTAAAGGTTAGGATATTCTCTTTGCTATTTACTTTCACAACGGGGTCCTCGCTTTCCACCGATGCAGCTACAACAAGAGTGTGAAACTCTGCTTCCGTTGTTGTCAGCAAGAAATCGTCAGTAATAGACCATGTAATCTCTGCTGACTCTAATTCACCGGCAGGTATAGTAATTTCAGCAGGAGTAACAGTAATTTTATTCATGAACTTTTCGTCCAAACCTGTAGTAGCCAACTTCACCTTTACATCTTTTCTTGCCGGTTTATCCAACTTCATTTTGAAAGCATAAGATATAGGATCAGTATTGACAATCGCCCCTTGAGAGAAAGCTCGCTCGAATGAAACGGTGTTTCCGTTCTCACCAACTACAGAGCATGAAGCGATATATGCTTCCTTTTCTATCACAATTTTAGATTCTATCGACTCCGTTCCTATTTTATAACCTTCCACACTGGCTTTCACACCGAGCTCGTATGTTGCCGCATCATAATTGGATGCTGCAAAACTAAAATCTTCGTCCTTCAAGGTCACTGTGACAGATGCATCTGTTGAACCGGCAGGAAGAACCACCTTAGTATCACTGATTTCTACATTTTCCTTTGGAATATTAGTATTTATAACATCAAAAGTAACTGTGGCATCTTCCGGTGATGCAGCAAAATGGAATGTATAGGTTCTGGTTACAGGACCGTTCAGTTCTAAAGTACCATCAGATTTGTAAACAGCAGTCAACGTCGCTTTGGACGCTCCTTCCGCATCATTAATCGTTATAGCAGGCTGATTCACCGGATATTTCACCAAATCCACTACCTCATCATCCTGACAGCCAGCAAAAGTAACGAATGATCCTATTGCTAGAGATAAAAAGAGTTTATAATGTGCTTTCATATTCTTGTTTTTTATTTGTTTTATTTCTCCATAGCGACTATGTTACTAATCGCTATGGAAGCCATACAATTTCTACTTTATTTAAAGATCATCCGGATATTGGTATGGAGTCGGATCGTTCTTCTTGTAGAAGACTGTGGGGTCTTTTAATGGCGACCCATACAGAGTTTCGGCCCCATCCAAACGCCTAAAAATACTATAGTAATTATCAGGACTCGGAGCAAATCCCATGTACCAACCATATCCATTGTTCATCAGACTCCGAGCAGTTGATGGCGTCAAACTACTACCCCCTCCCAAATTAAATTCCATCGCTATACCTGCACATTGTTTTTTAGTCATATTCCCTATCGGATATGCACTACTTCCATAATTAGGCACAACAATATCAATCCACTCACTCGCATCTACACCATCGACAGTAGCCACACCGTACATTTGACCATACGCAAATACTGTTACCAGCTTATCAGGCATCGCTAATTTACTTTCATAACATAAACGAGCAGCAGCTGCCGTACTTGGAGTAGTAAGGGAAGGATTATTCAAATCCGGATAATTGGAATATTCATCATCGTAATTAACCCCATCCAAATTATAGGCTTTACAATATTGAGCAATTTCACGAGCGAAATCTTTAGCACCTTGATCTGAAAGTTGAGCTAAACCTGTTATATCATGATTACCAAGTAATCCTAACAGCACTTTTACGCCACGTCTACGAAGAGGCTGCAAAAAAGTTTCATTATTATCCAATAAATATTGTACGTTCGGATTACACTGTACACGCGGACGTCCAGCTTCAGAATCATAATTGATATTAGCTGCAAACAAGACAATAACATCCCATATAAGTTTTCCATTTTCCAACTGGAAAGAAAGAGTATTCAATGGGTTAACATCATTTACCTCGAAGAATAAGTAGCCTTTTACCGCATCTTCTCCTTTATAAGTATCACCGGCATTTCTCATGTCTTTCACCAGATAGATGCAGTGTTTCGCACTTTCATCTTTAATAGTAATATCACTACTCTGATCGCTGATGGCTACGGGAATAGCATAAGTCTTGTCATCCTGCAAACCTTCTCCTGCCCGGATAGTCATATCTACCTCAGCCGATTTAGCATTTGCATTCACCGTAAGCACTCCTTCGTTGGCAAACGTAACCAAGTCTTGCGGATACAATTCAAAATCTGTATTATGCGCTTTATTGTAAGTTTCCAAATAAGCAGCATCTATTTTCACTTTTGCCGATGTAGCCGTATTAGGGGTTTTGCTCAAGCCCATCTTTACTGTAGTAGCATAAATCTCACCGTGAAGTTCGACAACTTTAGATACTAAATTTGACTTTCCATCACGCAGATACGCATTATTTTCGTAAATGCCACTGTACGCCGACTCATCAATATTCTTTCCAACCTCAAGATCATCGGCACAAGAGGTCAAGAATGCAGTACAGTTCACAATCATGGCAGCTAACAAACCCGAAGTTATATATTTTATATTCATAATGAATTCTTGAATAAAAGGTTAAACCAACAATTAATTTATCTTAGGAAGCTCCACTTGTACCCAAGTAGGATCACCCGAACCTGTAATATCATTACCATGGCCAGTCTGATCGGTAATTACATTTCCGGCACCTTCATTAAACTTCCAGTAAGCAACCAGCCCTTCACTGGCAGGATCTACTTCATAAGGATTGGTAGCGATTTGCTCTGCAGTTCTTTGTACTGACCATACACGAACTTCTGAAATATCTCCCGGCAGCCAACGAGTATTATCCCATGCACGACCAATATAGCAACCACTATTTAGAGAAATATTGCCTGAAGCAGCTTCGTCTTTATAAACGGCAACACCATCCTTATAATAGATTCGCTCTTTTGTCGTATTATCATAAACAACAGCAATGTGTACCCACTCATTAACAGGCAAACCCGCAACGGTATTCGGACCCGGGAAGTTTCCTCCGGGAGCTACTACCTGAACCTGGTCACGTGGTCGGTCAGCATCACCTACACGTATAAGGAATTTACCTTCAATACCGAAAACAGAACTCAATGCATTATCACGGCCTGCAACCCAGTCCTCACTACGAACCAAAGCTTCAATAGTCACAGTAGAAAGACTGCTCACACTGCTCTTCCAGTTTATCGGGAAATAGATTTCTTTGATATTTGCCACTACATTGATAAGTGCAGCACCCTTAAATATGAAATAAGCAGTACGGGCACTTTCGAGCACCTCAATATTGGATGCATCTAAAATGGTAACAGGCAATACATATCGTTTTGACTTATCCAATTCATTGGTGTTTTTAAAGTCAATCACGATATTATCACTGGAGACGTCTCCCGCTTTAATAGTAGCAGTTTTATTAGGAATACTGTAAAAACGTGCATCCAGCGCAGTCGCATTATCATTATAAATCAGATTGTATGCTGCGGTCATAGCAGGGGCGGCATCAAAACTAATCTGAATATCCTGTTCTGCCGGTGATGCTATACGATAGCTTATTTCACGGGTAGCCTCTGTTATACTAGGCTTAATCAGCAAATCATCACAAACAGGAGTCGAGCTGACATAGAGTTTATTGTCATAATGATGCTCTTCATTGATATCTTCATTCTTACACCCACTCACTGTGACGGTTGTAAGAGCCAAAAACGCAAGACAATATTTATAGAGTTTCATTTCTATTCTTATTTATTTGGATTCATAATACGAATAACTTCACGCACATATCCATAAGTATTGTTATAATAATCATTATGGACATTCATAATAAAGATACCTTTCCGAGTGTAATTAGGGGATTCTTCTACCATCCACCGAGCTGCTCCCGGAGCTGCTACAAGCTTGTTGCCTTTTTCATCCACCGTACTCCAGTAACCTTTCACTTTATCTTTATCATCAGCCTGCGGCAATTCCACACAAACAATAAAGCGATCAACAGGAACAGGACTTACTCCACCTTCTGTACCACCAACTGCATCTATGCCTGCCTGAATAGCCAAATATGCTTTCAAAGCAAGATCATCAGCATTGGTTGAAGCAGCTGTTTTCAACATGATGAAGTCAAACTTGCTCAACATACTCATATTCTCCGGCACCAAATACTGTACGTTTCCGTAGAACACCAAAGTCTTGTCATCATGACTGCTTTGCCAGTTCATCACTTCACCAAAGAACTTCTGCTGACGGCCATTATATTCTTTCAAAGCTGCCTCCGGAAGACTCACCAACGAACGTCCTGTATAATCAGCAATAATACCATCAAAATTATATTTATCACAAAGTGCCAGCATCTCATTGGTACGTTCACCAATATACTGAAGAGCATCTTCTTCGGTCAATTCCGGTTCAGCTTTTACTTTCTCCTTCCATGCATTTTCAATGCTGGAGTAATCAATGCTGTAAATTGTACGGGTGCCTTTCTCACGTATCTTCACCATTTCTGCCTGAACTTCAGGGCTTACTTCCGGATTGTTCAGACAAATAAAATCAACGCTGTCCGGTACAACTGTCAGGCGTTCCGCCTGTTTGCCGGGTGAACCTTGGGGGTTCTCAAAAGAGACAAAAGTGAACTTATGTTCTTCAGACTTATATCTGTTCAAATCCTTCAGATAGTCAGCATACAATTGAGGATTCTGCTCTTCGAATGTAGGTGTATTCAGCTGGAGACTTTCCACATCTGTCCAATCACTACATGAAGTCATTGTCAGGGCTGATGCCAGAAACAGCAGAGCAGACAATCTATATTTCAGGTTATTTTTCATATATACTTTCCTTTAAGTTTAATATTATTTTTTAGTAGCCCACCATACATCCGTAGCCATATTGTCGGCACCGTGCAAGTAGTTGGCAATAGCATATTCTACATTTGCCTTATTGCTGACAAACTCATCCAACGGATAAGGCATACGACGTGCACCCTTCTCTGAATCAACTACGCCACCGCTCTTGTTTTCCTTCACCGGAATCAGTTTCGGATAGCCGGTACGACGGAAATCTGCCCAAGCTTCATTACCCAATTGCCAGTTAGCAATCCATTTCTGTACGATAATGCGTTCTTGTTTTTCTTCTTTGTCGGCACTATCATTCCATTTAATAGTAACATTAGAGAGGGCATTCTGATAGGTGTTCGTTCCTGCCGGATCAGTATAGGCAGTCGGTTTATTGACATCATCCTTCAGATAATCTTCTGCACCGTCCGCACCCCACTGTTCAAAAGACAAACGGATACCTTGATTGTAGAATGATTCAGCTGTACCACCCATATTGAAATTGAAAACAGCTTGTCCTTCAGCACGCAAGAAAGCCACTTCGGCTGCATTCATCCAATAAAGCGGAGATGTAGGAGCTATATTCACACCGGAATATTTATGTCCGACTGTCTTCAACTCAGGAATCACAATACCTCGGCGCATTCCTACATAGTCGTATCCTGCCCATTCGGATTTAGTGAAGAACTTTTCACGTCTGTTATCCTTGTAACCGTTCATATAGCAGATGATATCGGCTGCAGCATGTGTATCACCACCTGTCAGACAGGCAACTCCACCATGATCGGAAGTCTGCACCTGATTATAGCGGGTAGCTACATATATAGGATTTTGTGAAGTCTCGAAGTAGTTCCATGTTGCATTGTCTGCATTAGATTCGATGACACCTCCGTTTGCCGGTTTTACAGCTTCTTCTGCCATCTGCTGAGCTTTCACGGGGTTGGCATAAGCTATACGGATAGCCAGACGCAGCTTCAATGAATTGGCAAACTTGATCCATTTCTTGACATCACCTTTGTATATATAGTCAGCTGTAGGAACGAGCTGTTCGTTAGGATGCTCATTGAGCGTAGCAATAGCCGCATTCAATTCTTCGAAAAATGTATCATAAGTCACTTCCTGAGAATCATAAGGGGTGGCAATCTCACCATTCGCACCTATCTGAGAATAAGGAATCGGACCAAAAGCATCAGTCACGCGATGCATAGCTGCTACCTTTATCACTTGTGCAATAGCGTATGGCACCGGGTCGTTTGTATTCTGTGATACAAGCTTCACTTGTGTCAGGTTAGAGTATAATGTCGGAATAATCTTATCACTTTTCAGAAATACACGGCTCCAGTCATCTTTCGGATTAAAGTTTGAGATGCTTTCTGTAAAACCGGCATTAGAATCAGCAAAATATCCGCCTAAAGGTCCACCCAACAAGCAGTCTGTAAACTGGGCCGTATTTACGTCCGGCGATACCACACAACCTGCCAGGTTATTCATAGCCGATCCTAAAGCATATCCATCCGCTGACAAATCAGGAGCTTCATATGGGTTGGAATTGATATTCTCATAGTTACCGATACACGAAGACAGTGCAAGGGTAAGAAATCCAAATACTATTTTATTTATTATATTTTTCATACCTATCTTGATTTATTTAGAATTTAAAGCTCAGATTAAAGCCAATATTACGCAATGAAGGCATCATAAAGTAGTCAATTCCCTGATAGAAGTTATCAGTAGACGCTACACTTTCAGGATCGAAAGGAGCTTTGTTGTAAATCATCCAAAGATTACGTCCGATCAATGAAACTTTGATATCACACACATTGCCCAACCATTTTCTCGGAATAGTATAACCGATAGAGGCTTCTTGCAAACGAATATTAGTAGCCGAATAAATATAATACTGAGGAACCGCTGTACCACCAGCTACAACAGAATACCAGCCTTCCGGATTTACACGGTCATTTCCGTTTACTGATACATAGCCTTTGTCACGCGCTGCAGCAGATGCCTCCGATACTCCGAAGTTATCCAGAACGGCTTGTGTACGGGAGAATACAACTCCACCCAGACGAGCTGAAACCAAGAAAGCCACATTGATGTTCTTCCAGCTGAAATTGTTGCGCCATGCCAAGTTTCCTTTCGGCAATACACTACCTAACTTGATGTAATTATTAGCTTCCAGACTTTCTGTTACAACACTGTTATTCTCATCGATATAAACAGCTCCATTGGCATCTCTCTTCAAATCCATCAAGGAATAAATGTCACCCATACTTCCACCTTCTTTCAGGATAAAACGGGTACTACCCAGACCACCCATATTCAAAGAAGAAATAGAGAATTTTTCATGAGTGATAGGATTAATGGCATTATCGGCCAAAGTCAGAATCTTGTTCTTATTCATTGAATAAGTAACTCCTGTATTCCATGTAAAGTCTTTCCACGTATTATTGTAGTTCAACGCTAATTCAAGACCT
This sequence comes from Bacteroides sp. HMSC067B03, assembly GCF_001811315.1. Classification (NCBI taxonomy): domain Bacteria; kingdom Pseudomonadati; phylum Bacteroidota; class Bacteroidia; order Bacteroidales; family Bacteroidaceae; genus Bacteroides; species Bacteroides sp. HMSC067B03. The sequence continues at coordinate 17,290 of NZ_KV804364.1, forward strand.
TGATTGCGAACGGCACCCGTCTGAATGTAGATACGGGCATATTCACCTACCGGCAACTCAGGATTGAATGTCTGATTCATTGTCTTAGCGTTATAATAAGTAACATCGAGTTCGAAGTTCTTCAAGAAACGCATATTCATACCTACTTCAAAAGAATTGGTACGTTCCGGTTTCAAATCGTATACCGGGAAGTCAGTCAAATTACTCCACTGACCGATACTGGTATTCCATGCGAAAAGAGGATTAGCTATATATCTTTCAAAAGCTGTACCTACAGAAGCAAAAGAACCACGTATTTTCCAATAAGACAAATAATCCTTATTCAATTTTGGCATCAATTCTGACAGAACGACAGACATACCCACTGAAGGATAAAAGAATGATTTATTGACTGAGTTACGGCCTGCCAACTGTGAAGGCCAGTCATTACGACCAGTCAAAGTCAAATAGTAAGTACTTTGGTAACCAACTTCAGCAGATGCATAGATAGACTGAGTCTGTTCGCGCCAGCCCGACTGCATTTTGCTTGTTTTAGTCGTACTCAGGTTCTGAATATAGAAACCGTTTGTCAATCCGGCTTTTTCACCGGCAAAGGTTTTTGAATCATCAGCAATAGGTCCGCGTACAGCAATTTCATCATATCGCATATCAGTAAACGATCCACCCACATTAGCCTGCAAAGACCATTTCTCACCGAAAGTCTTGTTTACACTTACCAAGAAGTCTGCATACAGCTGCTTTTCATAGCTTCTGGAAATACCATAAAGACCACGATCAGACAATTCTGTCAACTGAGTATTTGTACTGGCATACGCTTTTTCCGTATAATCATTATTAGAATTATCCAGTCGAACGCGTCCGGAAACATTCAGCCAGTCAAGAATCTGATAATTCAGGCTTGCACCCAACATATAACGGTCTTTCTTATTTTCGCGCAAGTTACGGTAGTTCACCCAGTAAGGATTTTGCATCGTCATATTACCATCGCCTGTCGGCCAGTACTGAGTATAAATTTTACGTGCAACGTCATAGCGTTCATACATCTTTATATCTTCCCAGTCATTGCCGCGAGGGAACAAGTAAGCTCCTACCAACGGATTGTTGTAAGTACCCTGATTCACCATGTTGCGGTCTTTCTGCAAAATGTAGCTGGCATTTACATCCAGTGTCATCTTATCATCGAGGAATGAAGTAGTATTACGCACGTTGAAATTATAACGGTCGTATTTGTTATTAGGAACAATACCTTTTGAATTAACAGCTGCAGCCGAAGCATAAGTCTGGTTCTTTTCCGAACCGGTAGAGAAAGACACACTTTCCGTACCTATAACACCTGTCTGAAAATAATCATCACGAGGACTATATCCGAAATATCTGGCTTCTGTCAGTTTAGGCCCCCAGCTACGACTGGAGTTATCATCTTTTACTCCCCCAATACCTGTACCATAACGAGTCTGAAAACGAGGCATCACAAGAGGAGAATTAAACTCAACATTACTGTTCACGGTAATGTTCACACGGCCTTCTTTTCCTTTCTTAGTAGTAATGATAATCGCACCATTAGCTGCATCAGAACCGTAAAGCGCAGCGGCTGCCGCACCAGTCAACACTGACATTGATTCAATATCTTCCGGGTTGATGTCAGCAATCGGCTCCGTATTTCCTTTAGAAGAAAATTCCGTTCCATTCACTTTATTAGCATTGGAGTACATCGGAACACCATCTACTACATATAATGCATTGGAAGACTGCATGATAGATTTTGTACCACGCATTACAACCTTAGACACACCACCTACTCCCGACGAAGAAGCATTGATGTTGACACCTGCTACTTTACCACTCAATGAGTTAATAAAGTTAGGATCCTTATTGGTAGTTACCGCATCGGCATTAACCTGTTGTACATTGTACGACAGAGCTTTTTCCGAACGTTTAATACCCAAAGCCGTAACCACAACTTCTTCCAAAACCTGAGCATCTTCCTTTAAGGTAATATTAATAGCAGTCTTTCCTGCTACAGCCTTTTCCTGAGTTTGATACCCGACATAAGAAAACTGCAAAACAGCATTAGAACCTGTAACGACTAATGTATAATTACCATCAAAATCTGTAATAGTACCATTAGTTGTTCCTTTTTCCAGTACAGAAACACCAATCAGCGGTTCGTTATTTGCATCCACCACCTTACCTGTTACTTTCTGTTGTTGCTGTGCCGATTTTGTCGCAGGTGATGTGTTTGCTTTCGACAAATAAACGACATTGTCATCAATTTTGTAAACGATGTCTTTCCCCTTCAAAGCCTTATCCAGCACTTCTACCAGAGAAACATCTTTAACATTCAATGATTCTATACGCATTGAAGCTAAATTGTCATCATAAAAAAACTGATACTTAGATTGAGACTGGATTTGCTTAATCACAGTTCCTAAAGAAGAATTGGAGATCCTAATTGTTAACTGTGCTATTGCAGATTGTGCCGGAAGGGCAAATAGCATCAAGATCAACAATGCCCGAAAAATCTTCGAGCCTCTACACGAGTCATTGATTCTCATACATTTGAATTTAAGATTAAACATTAGTTTTTATATAAAAATTAGAATCGATATTTTATATATTATTTTCGATTCACATTTATATAACAACCCATACCTTGAAAAACACTTAGAAGTTTTTGAAAAAAAATAAATATAATCTCATATTTATTTTTCCACAACAAGCACACCCCACACATTCAAGCTGGGAATCAACCATTTACAAAAAAAAGAAATCGTCTATAAAATTTGTTCTTTCGGGTAATTCACCAGATATAATGTTTTTGTAGCACGAGTAAATGCCGTATACAACCAACGAAAGTAATCCGGAGTCAGATATTCATCCGTCATATATCCCTGATCAAGAAAAACATTCTGCCACTGTCCGCCTTGCGCCTTATGACAAGTTACCGCATAGGCATATTTTACTTGTAACGCATTATAATGCGGATCTGCTTTCATTTTTTTCATTCGGTCCCGCTTATTAGATATATCTGCGTAATCTTCAAGTATGGTATAAAACAGTCTGTCACTATCTTCTTTAGATAATGCGGGAGCATCCGAATGCAATGTATCCAGCAACAGATTAGCATCCAGTTCAAAATCATTCTGATCCGGAAATCTGAGAGTAACTTCCGCAAAACGAAAACCATATATTTCCCTTGTCCGGCGGACACGACGTACCACTGCTATTTCTCCGTTGGCAATGAAGTCCATTTCCTTGTATTGCTCCGTCCAATAATAGTTGTTTTTGGCTATCATGAGCATATCTCCCGTATTCAGTTCATCTTCTCGCCAAAGAATCTGTGCACGTATTCCGTTATTATATAGGTTCGCGCGTTTATTAGAACGACAGATAACAATCGTTTCATCCATACCGTCATGATCATAGCAACTGGTGATTGCATCAATCAATTCTGCACCCGGCACCACTTTTATATCTGGAAAACCTGTAACCTTTATTTTAGGTAAAGAATAGCAATTATCCTCCGCTATCAACTGACGCAGTTGCGTTGCGTTCCATAAAATACCGGATTCCTGTATCTGGCGAACAACCTGTGTCAAATCCACTTCCCGCACTTCCAGTCCATACCCTTTCAAAGCATCTGCAAAAAGTGCCGGACTCAACTCTTCACCTACCGGAGGAAGCTGTGCAGTATCTCCCATCAGCAAAAGACGACACCCCTGACCAGAGTAAACAAACTGTATCAGGTCATCCAACAGTCTTCCTGTCCCAAACATGCTGCCAGACAATCCTTCATTGGAAATCATAGAAGCCTCATCCACTATAAATAAGGTATTTGTAGCAAGATTGTCATTTATCGAAAAATTACTGGTTTCATTAGAGAACGACTGCTGCCTGTATATTTTTTTGTGAATTGTAAAAGCCGGGTGACCGGCATATGTTGAGAAAACTTTTGCAGCACGACCAGTAGGAGCCAGTAATACAGCCTTTTGCTGTAACTGGTCCATCGTCTTCACCAATGCCCCTACCAAAGAAGTTTTACCGGTACCGGCATAGCCTCTGAGGATAAATACTTCATCCGCTAGTGTAGAAAGCAGAAACTCTGAAAGAGATTTTACAGCTATTTCCTGCTCAAAAGTTGGTTGATAAGGAAAATTTTCCTTAATTTGCCTTTCTAAATAGTTATTTATCATTTTTGTACGAGAAAAAAGTTCCCGGAACTATCGTATTTAAATTTATTTATTCTATTTTTGCGATGCGAATATAACAACTAAAAACATAATTTATCATGAAAACAGTATTTAATATTGTATTAGTACTCTGTGCTGCTGCATTAATCTACATTTGCTATAGCAGTATTATGGGTCCTATCAATTTTGAAAAAGCAAAAAAGGAAAGAGAACAGGCTGTCATTGCCCGTTTGATCGACATCCGTAAAGCACAACAGGAATACCGTTCGTTGCATCACGGAATGTACACAGAACATTTTGACACACTGATCGATTTCGTTAAAAATCAAAAATTACCTTTCGTCATGAAAGTAGGACAGTTGACAGACAAACAACTGGAAGACGGATTGACTGAAAAGAAAGCAATGGCTATCATCAACAAAGCTCAGAAGACAGGTAAATATGATGAAGTTAAGAAATGGGGACTTGAAAACTTTAAGCGTGACACCATGTGGGTAGCCGTAATGGACACCGTTTACCCAAAAGGTTTCAATCCGGATTCAATGAAATACATTCCTCACGGAAATGGTGCTATTTTTGAAATGAATGTTAAAAATGACACTGCAAAATCAGGTGCTCCTGTGTTCTTGTTCGAAGTAAAAGCTCCGTATGAAACTTACTTGGGCGGACTTGACAAACAAGAAATTATCAATCTGAAAGACCTGAACGAAAAACTGGGCAGATACTCCGGTTTGATGGTAGGTTCTATTGACAATCCTAACAATGGTGCTGGTAACTGGGAATAATGATTGATTTTACAAAATCAAAACAATATACTTTATCCATCCGTCTTAGTACGGATGGATTTTCTTTTTCTATCTACAATCCGATTCACGACAATTCACAGTCGCTATTCGAAAAAGAGGTAGACACCTCTCTGTCTCTGACAGCCAATCTTAAAAACGTTTTCCACGAATCGGACTTTTTAAGCTACTCTTACAAACGGGTAAATATCATGATGGCAAACAAGCGTTTTACCATGATACCACTGGAACTGTTTGAAGAAGAGCAGGCAGAGCTTTTATTTTATCACAATCATCAGAAACGGGAGAACGAAACAGTGATTTACAATATTCTGAAGAAGAATAACGTAGTCGTAATCTTCGGCATAGACAAAAGCACCTATGCTTTCCTGAACGAACAATATCCCGAAGCCCGTTTCTATTCTCAGTCTACCCCACTTATAGAGTATTTTTCCATAAAAAGCAGACTCGGAAATAGTAAGAAAATGTATGCTTCAGTACGCAAAGATGCTATTGACATTTACTGTTTCGAACGGGGACAGCTCTTGTTGGCCAACTCCTTCGAATGCATGCAAACTGAAGACCGTATTTACTATTTATTGTATGTATGGAAACTGCTCGAGTTCAATCAGGAACGGGATGAACTGCATCTGACCGGGACACTGTCAGATAAAGAAACATTGATGAACGAATTGAAAAAATTCATCATGCAGGTATTCATCATGAATCCTGCCAATAATATTGATATGCAAGCCTTATTAACATGCGAGTAATCAGCGGTATTTATAAACGAAGAAGATTTGATGTACCACGTACATTCAAAGCACGTCCTACAACAGATTTTGCTAAAGAGAATCTGTTCAATGTACTTAATAACTATATCGATTTCGAAGAAGGAGTCACTGCACTCGATCTGTTTGCAGGTACCGGCAGTATCAGTATCGAACTGGTATCACGGGGATGTGACCGTGTGATCAGTGTCGAAAAAGACCCGGCTCACCATTCTTTTATCTGCAAAATAATGAAAGAAGTACAAACAGACAAATGTCTGCCTATTCGTGGTGATGTATTTAAGTTTATCAATAGCGGACGTGAGCAGTTCGATTTTATTTTTGCCGATCCGCCTTACGCTTTAAAGGAGCTGGAATCAATACCGGAACTGATATTCAAAAACAATCTGCTCAAAGAGGGAGGCCTGTTCGTATTGGAACATGGAAAGCAAAACAACTTTGAGGAAAATCCGCACTTCATAGAAAGAAGAGTATATGGAAGTGTGAACTTCTCTCTTTTCAGATAAGAGCACATTCTTCTAAAGCAGCGGAGCCAACAAACGAACAACAGACTCTGCTGCCTTCTGTCTCCACGGACGCCTTACCCAGTTTTTCAGAAAGATCTGTGTACTTTCACGCTGATCCTGAAGGAATATTTCTTTCATTTCCAGAGCCGTTTCTACATCATACATAAAGGCATTTACTTCAAAATTATGCTCAAAACTGCGAAAATCGACATTGGTAGACCCTACTGTCGATAGCATATCATCTGAAACCATCAGTTTGGAATGTAGAAATCCCTTTTTATAAAAATAGACTTTGACACCCGCCTGCAACACATCCCTCAGATAAGAATGTGATCCCAGATGAGTGATTCGATTGTCAGCACGTTCGGGCAGCATCAAACGTATATCCACCCCTGCCAATGCAGCTGTTTGCATAGCAGCCAGCACTTGCTCTGTCGGCAGGAAGTAAGGAGTTTGCATATAGAAATATTTCTTGGCTCCATTGATCGCCATCGTCAATCCCTGCATTATTTCTTTCCAGGGACCGATAGGTTCGCTGGTGACTACTTGTACTAATGAGTTTCCACAAGACTCTATCTTTGGGAAATAACGTGAAGCGGTAATCAATGTACGGTCAACGAAATACCAGTCGAGCAGAAAAGCAGTCTGCAGACCATGTACAGCTTTTCCTTCTATCAGGATATGCGTATCACGCCAGATTCCCCATGAGAAGCCGCGCATATAACGCTCTGCCAGGTTCATTCCTCCGACAAAACCGATACGCCCGTCTACTACGACTATTTTTCTGTGGTTACGATAGTTGACCCTGCTTGTAAACAAAGGGAAACGTACTTTCAAGAAACTCCTGACTTCAATACCGGCATTACGCATTTCTTCGAAAAAACGGTTAGGTACATGCCAGCATCCCACATCATCATAAATCACTCTTACTTCAACGCCCTGAGATGCCTTTTCAATTAACACATCCCTTACCAGACGCCCTATGGCATCATCTTCAAAGATGTAGTACTCCATGTGAATATGCTGCTTTGCCTTTTGGAGTTCACGCAACAATGACTGTAGTTTGGTATACCCTTCCGTATACACGGCAATACGGTTTCCTTCGAATGGGAAAGCTTGATTGGTATGCTGGAAAAGTTGGATAAGACGAGCATATTCTTCGGGTACAGCCGAACAGTCCTGAGCCAGATATTCCGCCATAGGTTTCTTCAACAGACGGTCATAACTTTTTTGACCGATAATACGTTCCCGACGTTGGCTCCGTCCGAAAAAGAAATAGAAGACAAGGCCTACGATAGGAAGGAACAGTAATATGAGTATCCATGCCATAGTCTTCACCGGATTCCGGTTATCAAGAATGATAACGACAATCGTACTGATAATGGCTCCAAAATAAACAATGTCGAAAGCAACCGTAGCTATCTGGCTAACTATTATGTTCCAATCAATCATAGGAATCTCCTTTTTATATGGATACTGAACAACAAATATAAAGCAAATTATCGGATAAACAAAAAAGTCCTGATAGCAAGTTGTATCCATTGCTATCAGGACTTTCCCGTTTTTTTTATTTAAAGTTATTCATAACTTAGAAACGCATAGGCCGAACACCACCTCCGCCGTAGCCATGTCCACCTCTAGGACCACCGCCAGGACCACGTCTACCCGGTGCTTTTCCACCCAATGTATTAAAGCGGTATACAAAATGTACCATGAAATAGCTTCCCAAAGTGTTATATTCCGTATCACTCATCATTGTTTCACTTATAGAACGGGACAAACTACTCTGCTGTTTCAAGATATCATAAATTTTAAAACGAATAGTTCCTGAATTATTCTTTAAGAAATTCTTTGAGATCTGCGCATTCCACAACACCTCATTATTATTCAAGCCACCAGTGTATCCATCTTTAAATCGACAGTTTATATCTGTAGAAATTGAGATTTGCCATGGAAGATTTACATTAGTATTACCTCCAATATAATAATCAAAAGTCTCACGATTACTATTTTCCTGCTTACTATTTCGAACCAAATTATAATTAACAGAACCACTCAGAGACAAATCAAATACTTCACTACGATAACTACCAGTAAATCGTTCTCCTAAACCTAAGTTATGTGTTGTACTCAACTCTTGATCTGCATTCTTACTATTTCCAACACTCGTATAACTTACTGCATCACTATATCTTGCATTCGTATTAGATGAAATTGTAAACTTCTTATTTTTCAAAGGAGTATTGAAAGAAAAATACCCTCTCGCCTGCCAATTACCATTTACATTCTCTTTCTTATAGACCCGGGCACCGGTTTCAGGGTCGTATGACATTCTATTAGCTACAGAATTTAATGTATTCGTATAGAATAAATTGGCTGTATAGCTACGCATAGATTCTGGTACAAATTTTCTATAATCAAGTGTAAAATTGTTGTTAAATGATGGTTTTAAATTTGGATTACCATATCTCAGATTCATTGGATCAGTAATATCAATTACTTCCTGTAAATCCTCGATATTAGGAGTACTACTCCGCCCACGGTAACGGAACATTAACACATGCTGCTTATCAAACATATAGCGAAACATTACCGAAGGAGCCCAATTCAATACATTTTGTTCCGGATAATTCTTTTTATAATTAGGCCCAATAGTCGTTTCACTTAATGATGTTTGAGGTGTCAATCCAACTCCAACACTATACATCATTTTAGGATGAATACCACGCACAGAAACATCTGCTGTATGAGTATCATAAAAATTTTCCACACGCGTACTCAAATCATTATCATATCCACGTTCTATATACTCCGGATATGGATAATAATTTATACTATCATAGACCAATGATTGCGACAACTGTTTCCGATGGGCAAACTCATAACGCAACTGCAAAAAGTGATTCTTAAAAACAGGTTCAGTATAAGAAGCAGATACACTCCAGTTGCGGCTGTCGCTATTGCGGTCCGTATATCGTGAAATATCAGAAATACTGTCCTTCTCGAAAAACTCGGTTCTTGAATCGGAATAAGAATCTGATTCGCTATCACTATAACCAAAACGTGCTCCTAAAGATAAATTTCGTCCTTTACTATTCAATCTCCGAAAAGCCATTAAACTACCATTAAAAGATGCATTATGACTTTTAGAAGAAGAGGCAGCCTCCCTTTCATTAACAGGGCTGTGAGAGTTATTTTCAGTTTTTGACCAAGAGCTATTACTTGATTCTGTTTGTGAATAGCTACCATTAGGACGAAAAATTATTGTAGTTAATGTATCAGGACGCCATTCCAAGCGAAAATCAACCCTGAAATCATGACGATTACGATTTGATAAGTTCTCACTTTGAGCAAAAGACGAAGTTTCACCTAAGAATGTTTCTGAAGAAGATTTGCGACGGGCATCATTATTGGAATGCCCGTATTGAACATTTCCACCGACTTGCAGCTTCTTCGTATCTTTAGCAAAGTTAATACCTAATGATTGTGCTGTTGTAATACCAGAACCGGCATTGCCACCACCTAATCCTTGTCCGGCATCACCAAATTCAGAAAAACCTTTATTATTAGTATTATTAGCAGAACCTATTATTGAAAGACTGGCATCATCCTTAAAACGGCTAATCATCACTCCGCCTTCATATCGATCCTGACTACCATAACCAGCAATCAAATTACCAATCCATCCTTTCTTCATCCCTTTCTTGACTGTTAAGTCTAAAACGGGCTCTTCATCTCCGTCATCAATTCCTGTGATACGTGCCATATCACTTTTCTTATCGTAAGCTTTAACCTTCTCAATCATGTTAGCCGGCAAATTCTTCATGGAAACTTTGGGGTCATCCGAGAAAAACTCTTTACCATCAACCATAATCTTTTTAATTTCTTTCCCATTTATAGTAATCTTCCCCTCATCACTAACTTCAGCACCCGGTATTTTTTTTACTAAATCTTCTAACATCGATCCTTCCGGTACAGGGTAAGCAGCTGCAGAATATTCCGTTGTATCGGCTTTTACTGTAACAGGAGGAGCCTCCGCCGTAATCACAGCCTCACCCAGCATTACCGCATCGGGGTCCAGGGAGATATTCCCCATTTTCTTTTCAGTCACGTTATTGGATAATTGTACAGGAACAAATTTCGTGCGGAAACCGATGTAAGAGACCTTCAATATATACTTTCCCGCCTTCACTTTAGGGAGTGTAAACCACCCTTTATTACTACTTGCTATACCGGCTGCATAAGCGCTATCCGGTAATGATAGCAATTGAACAGTAGCCTGTGCTGCCGGCTCTTGAGAGTCAGACTCGATAACACGACCCGAAACAGTAATCACCTTATTCTGTGCAAAAATAGAGAAGGTGCATAATAATGTAAGCACCCACCAAGCTGATAATCTTTTCATTTACCTTAATTACGATTAGTAGAGTAATAACAATGTCTTTTTGACAAATAGAATCGTAAAAGGTTTAATTTAATAGAAAATTATCTTTTGAAGAATCGATCAACAAGCGCTTTTTTAAGACCAAACTCCAAACAAAGCACATTAAATATTAAAAAGGTCAGAAAAGAGGAAGTGTCTACATTAATCACATCTCCTTGCAGGACACGCCACAACATACCTCCAAAAACAAACAGGAAGGTCAGAAAGACAGCATTACGAACAGCCGTATTACGAATCTGCTCCGTCTCGCGGCTTTCGTTCTTGCTCAAAGCAAAGATTATCAACAAGCATCCTGCCATCATCAACAGCTTCGTACATTCCTTGTAGAGCAGCAGGTTACGGTCGGTAACCAACCCTTGCATCACCAAAATAAAAGGAAGAAACAAAGCCAATAACAACACCACATATCCCAAAGGACGACAAAATACAGGAAACAATGCTTTCATAATTAAACGTTTTAATGAGACAAAAGTAAGGAAAAAAAGATATTTTATATACATTTGCACCAAGAAAAAGCAAAAGAATCATGAGTAAACAAGAAGTCATTCTCTGCGAAAGCTTGGAAACAAGCCTCGGTCGTGCCATTGAAAGATGTCCGCATGACAAGTTATTCATCCTCACAGACGAACATACCCAGCGTCTTTGTCTGCCCTCATTGAAAGAAGTATCATTTCTGAAAGATGCTGTCGAAATCAATATCGGAGCCGAAGATGTGCATAAGACGCTGGAAACTCTGGCATCCGTCTGGATGGCACTGAGTCAGCAAGGGGCTACACGACATTCATTGCTCATCAATCTTGGTGGCGGGATGGTAACCGATTTAGGAGGTTTTGCCGCTGCTACCTTCAAACGTGGAATCGCTTATATTAATATTCCCACTACGCTGTTGGCCATGGTCGACGCATCCGTCGGCGGTAAAACAGGAATCAACTTCAACGGACTGAAAAACGAAATCGGTGCATTTGCCCCCGCAGACAGTGTATTGATTGAAACCGAGTTTCTACGCAGTCTCGATGCACACAACTTCTTCTCCGGCTACGCCGAAATGTTAAAGCATGGATTAATCAGCAATACCGCCCACTGGGTAGAATTGCTGGATTTTGATACAGATAACATCGATTATGCAGCCCTCAAAGATATGGTAGGACGTTCGGTACAGGTAAAAGAAGATATAGTGGAGCAAGACCCCTTTGAACATGGTATCCGTAAGGCACTGAATCTGGGACATACGGCAGGACATGCCTTCGAAAGTCTGGCACTGGCTGAGAATCGTCCCGTACTGCACGGATATGCCGTAGCTTGGGGAATCGTTTGCGAACTTTATCTGTCGCACCTTAAAGCAGGCTTCCCGAAAGACAAAATGCGGCAGACCATTCAATTCATTAAAGAGAATTATGGCTCATTCGCGTTCGATTGCAAACAGTACGAACAACTTTACGCATTTATGCAACATGATAAGAAAAACACTTCAGGAACGGTCAATTTCACTTTACTGAAAGAGATCGGAGATATTTGTATCAACCAGACCGCTGATAAAGATACCATTTTTGAAATGCTCGACTTCTATCGCGAATGTATGGGCGTCTGATCTGAGACACCTTATAATTATAAAGGAGAATGGGATTCCCTAAAAGGTTTCCCATTTCTTTTTTCCCTTTCCCATTCTCCTCTCCCCACATATGCCTTTATTCCCCACAGGCATCTTCAATATTATCCTAAGTTACTCATCCGGTATTGGGACAACGACATTCCGGTATGTTTCCTGAAGAAACGCCCCAATGACGATTGATTGGCAAAGTTTGTTTTAACGGCAATTTCCTGAATATTCATGTTCGTATTCTTCAGCAAAGCCTTTATTTCCAGCACGATGTATTCAACAATCCAGTCTTTGGCTGACTTGCCGCTCACTTCTTTGATCACCATTGTCAGGTATTTGGAAGTGATACACAGTTTATCAGCGTAGAAAGCTACGTCTTTATTTTCTTTGAAATGCTTCATTATCAGTCCAAAGAATTTATTGGCTAATTCCTCTTTGCGAGTATCTTTCCGAGTGTTCACCAAAGCTGCCTCCTTTTCATAAGCATTAAACAATTCCAGATACAGATATCTCAATAAATGGATAATCAGTTCACGCCTGTATATATCATCAGACGTCACTTTATCCTTAACCATTCCCAAATAGTTAATCAATCGCCGGGTATCATTTTCCGTCTGAGGATACCAGTAATGGCTCCTCATGTAGAAAAAGAAATGAGGCGAAAATCGCGGCACACCACTCAATGTATCGCTAAACATTGTAGGCGATACTACCAGCGTGGTAGTCAGAAAGTCATCACTAGCCTCGGTGAATGAAACGAACTGTCCCGGCAACAGAATAATTAATTCTTGTGGCTGTATCCAATGCGAATCATCATATACATTAAGCCTGGCCTTTCCACTGAAGCAATATATGACCAAAGCTGACTGAATATTAGAAGGATAAGTGCTTAGGGGAAGATACTTCAAATTCTGAAAATACTTAAAATCATCACCTAAGACATAAGCCTCTAACGTTTCTCTATTTTTATTATACACATTTACCCCCTCATTAAATAAAACTAAATACAAAAATATACTATCCAAAACTACTCTCACTTGTCCTATGCCAATATGGTTTCATTTTAAAGAAATTACGAACCATTTATTCACTTAATTTTATAAACAAAGCCCTGTTATGTTAGTTTATGAACACCTATATTATTTAGATTTATTATAGACTGCAGGACCTTTATATCCCGAAAACAAAAAGATATCCTAAAATCAGCTAATGGAAAAAAACGGGCTATTTTATTTGCTTTTTAAAAATAAAGCAGTACTTTTGCATCCGCAATTCGGGATGTAGCTCAGCCCGGTAGAGTACGCGTCTGGGGGGCGTGTGGTCGCAAGTTCGAATCTTGTCATCCCGACTACCGACAAAGCATTAATAATCGATGGGTTATTGATGCTTTTTTTATTGAAACGAGAATGAAAGAAGACCCGAGACATATTCACATCAGCGAATACAACTATCCGCTACCGGATGAACGAATCGCCAAATTTCCTTTAACAGTCCGCGACCAATCAAAATTGTTGGTATATCGCCATGGTGAAGTTACCGAAGATGTTTTCACATCTTTGCCTGATTATCTTCCGAAAGGAAGTCTGATGGTATTCAACAATACCAAAGTCATTCAGGCACGCCTGCACTTCCGAAAGGAAACGGGAGCATTGATCGAGGTCTTTTGCCTGGAACCGATCCAACCCAATGATTATGTATTAAATTTCCAGCAGACGGAACACGCTGCATGGCTTTGCATGATCGGCAATCTGAAGAAATGGAAAGACGGAGCCTTGAAGCGGGAGATGACAGTGAAAGGATTCACAATCACCCTGACTGCTACACGGGGAGAATGCAGAGGCACCAGCCACTGGATCGATTTCTCCTGGAACAATCCGGAAGTAACTTTCGCCGATATCCTCGAAGTCTTCGGAGAACTGCCGATTCCTCCATACCTGAATCGGGACACGGAAGAGAGCGACAAAGAAACCTATCAGACTGTTTATTCCAAAATAAAAGGCTCGGTTGCCGCGCCAACAGCCGGACTGCACTTTACGCCCCGTGTACTGGAAGCATTGCAGGAGAAAGGAATCGATCTCGAAGAACTGACACTACACGTAGGTGCCGGAACATTCAAACCGGTAAAAAGCGAAGAGATAGAAGGACATGAGATGCACACAGAGTACATTTCCGTCAATCGGGCAACCATCAAAAAACTGATCGACCATGACGGATGCGCTGTTGCTGTAGGAACAACTTCGGTACGTACTCTCGAAAGCCTGTATCATATCGGAGTGACATTGGCCGAAAATCCGGACGCTACGGAAGAGGAACTACACGTCAGACAATGGCAGCCTTACGAGAAGTATGATCAGATTCCTCCCGTTGTCGCATTACAGAAAATATTAGGTTATCTGGACAGAAACGGGTTGGAAGCACTTCACAGCAGCACTCAGATTATTATAGCTCCGGGATATCAGTATAAAATAGTGAAAGCGATGGTTACTAATTTCCACCAGCCGCAAAGTACACTGTTACTTTTGGTTTCCGCCTTCGTGAAAGGAAACTGGCGCACGATTTATGATTATGCACTGAGTCACGATTTCCGTTTCCTGAGCTATGGAGACTCTTCTTTGCTGATACCATAAACAAAAAAAGTAAAGACTACAATGCCAGGCGATAACAATCAAGAAATGTTTCCTATCGTAGACGAACAGGGAAATATCACCGGAGCCGCTACACGCGGAGAATGTCATAGCGGAAGCAAGCTTCTGCATCCGGTTATTCATCTTCACGTTTTCAATTCGGAAGGAGATTTGTACCTGCAAAAGCGTCCGGAATGGAAAGATATCCAGCCGGGGAAGTGGGATACAGCCGTTGGCGGACATGTCGATTTGGGAGAGAGCGTAGAGATCGCACTCAAACGGGAGGTCCGCGAAGAACTAGGTATCACGGACTTTACTCCCGAACTGCTAACCAGCTATGTATTCGAATCGGATCGTGAGAAGGAACTCGTCTTCGTTCACAAAACGGTTTACGACGGTGAGCTACATCCCAGTGACGAGTTGGACGGCGGTCGTTTCTGGACCGTCGAAGAAATAAAGGAAAATCTCGGTAAAGGCATCTTCACTCCCAACTTTGAGGGAGAATTGAAGAAAGTATCCCTTCTTCCGTCCCTTTATCCTTCTTCCGTTCCTACTCCTCCTCTATCCAAGTAACAATTTTCTCAGAGAACGGACTCTCTTTGGGTGCAACAAAGCCAACCCAGTTTCCGTTCTCGTCTATCATAAACTTCTGGAAATTCCACTGGACAGGTGCATCCTCTTTTCCGTTCTGCTTCTTTTCCGTCAGCCATTGGTAGAGTGGCGCCATGTCTTTGCCTTTGACGGAAATCTTAGACATCATCGGGAAAGTAACATCATAATTCAATGAACAGAACTGCGCAATCTCTTCGTTGCTGCCCGGTTCCTGCCCCATGAAGTTGTTGGCCGGAAAGCCGATGATTACAAAATTCTTATCCTTATATTTATCATACAGCTCTTGCAGTTTGGCATACTGTGGCGTCAATCCACACTTAGAAGCTACATTTACTACCAACACCTTTTTCCCTTTCAAAGATGAAAGCGGAAATTCCTTACCATCAATTGTCGTCACATTGAAATCGTAGAAAGATTTATTCTGCGCTTCCAGTGAGATTGCACATACCATAGTTATTACCATTAAAATAAATGACTTCATACTGAATATATATTTAGTTTGCTATATAATAAACGAGCCCAAACAAAAAAATGTTTTGCCGTATCATAACAATTCCAATTCTTTTCGTATCCAAGCCGAATGGTTCGAAAAGATACATTCTTAGAAGATAAAAACGTTTTTTTTGCCGTCACCCGTCACTTTGGCTGTTTTTCAGCATTTAAATTATTGCTATTCATTACATTAACTAGGTGACGACAAGCAGTGACGATAAAGTGATGACAAATGAATTTGAGTTTTTACCATCACCGCATTTTCTTATACAAATCACGATAACAAACTGGATATCAACACTTCCCGCACAAACCAGCAAGTTTATATCTGATGACCTAAAAGTATCTATTTACTTTTGATACATACCTTTTTTACTAAAAACAGATGCACTCTTTTGCCTATTTGTCAGACAGTACCGTTCAGCAGATCAGATGGTATCATTCAAGAGGTCAGATAGCATTGTCCAAGAAGTTGAAAATCTCCCTGTATTTTATTCAGACCTAACTCCCATACAAAGATATCCTACCAGACTTATTACACTTAGCAAGAAAATTCATTCCTTTTTCTTTGCAATCCTCAACAATTCACTTACCTTTGTTCTTTGAAAGCCGAAGAGAAATGCGGCATATTGAAACGTTTTTGCGCTAAGAAAAGTACCAAGTTTAATTAATGCAAATAAACAGTGTTTCAATAAATGTGTTCAATGCGTACGACGTAGGGTCGGGCGTGTGAACGTATTTATTAAACACTGTGGGTACTGGTACTACCTCTTAGCGGATAAATATGAACTCAGCGCCCGACTTCTTTTATATACGTGGCATAGTATACATCAAGATGCGAGCGATCATAAATATTTAAAGAGACATGAACAGACCAGACAAAGAAACATTGCGCCGCGTCATCCACAAAATGCACAAGCAGAATGATTGCGAAAAGTTTACCGAATTAGCATCCGTATTTACAGGTATGCGAGGAAAGCTCAATCCCCACTCCGTAGAATTTTCTTCTGACGATCCTTACCACTCTTTTCCCCTTTCTATAAAGTGCATTCACTGCGTCATCCGGGAAGAAGAATATCTTTACATATTATGTTATAGCGGAAATCTACATATACTGGGGATTCACGAACGTGGACATATACTGATTCCCATCGAAGAGCAACTGAACTTGCCGGAACTTTTCTACTGGACCTGCTACTCATGGTGGAACCTTCTCCGCATAAAGAGAACAGGCAAACAACAAAGCGAAGATTTCACTGATTAACTTCGCGTTGTCATACAATCATACTATTACTACTTATCTTAAAATCACACCATCACTATGACTAATTGGCTAACGATCAAACAACTATCGGCAAAGCGCGGCATTGTTGAATCACCTCTCCGAAGCTGAATAACTTTGGAGTATATCAACTCTCTGCACAATGCCAACTTTATCATTCTGCACGAAGACAAGAGCATTGAATTAACATCGGAAATAGCAACGTTTGTCATTCTGCGAATATAGTTTACGTATTTCATTATTTCAAAGAGTAATCCTAACCAGATTAAATATGGAGGTAGCAGACTGAAGAACCGCTTGTGAAAGTAGTTCTTCCGGTCTGTCTCCCAAGAGGATGCCATATTACCCCATGGCATCCTCTTTTATTATTTATTGACATATATTGTTTCAAACAGTTTCAAATGCTTGAAACACTTTGTTTCACGCCGAGAAACACTTTGTTTCATTACTTGGAACACTTTGTTTCAAGGCATGAAACACTCTGTTTCAACGGTTGAAACTGATGGCGGAACTACTTCTTCCTGATACCGGATGTACTTCCTCTCCCTTTTCATCTTATTAACATTTTATCAGTAGGGAGATTCTAAATGTCCCGTGTCTTTATCTGCGAATAAGCAACTCATATTTTATAAACGATGAAAACAACAACACTCTTATTTATTTGCTTGTTGCTTACAGTCGGCGGACAAGCACAGGAAGCGGAAAAAAGACCTGTATGGAAAGTGGAACTTGCCGGTGCACTGAACAATTACTCGGCGTGGGAAGTGGAGCCGACCATCACTTACCTGCCTATCCCCTATGCAGGCATCACTATGGGGTTCCTTTTCTGCAACACCATAGAAGACGAAAGCTATTCGGGCGTATCCAAAGACCAGAGATGGAGATGGAGTTCAGATGACGACAGCCCGCTCTGCCATCACTTTGCATTGCGTCCCGCCATCCAGTTGGCTACCCCCGCCCTCAAACTGGGAAAAGATAAGGATATGGGACTTTCCTTCATCCTCTCTCCGGGGCTGACTATCCCGCTATCCGTCAACCAGCGGTTGAACATCAGCTACTATCCCAACGTCTCCGGCATATGGAGTTCGCAAAGATTCGACCAGGTCAAGAACCGGGGAGGAAGAGCGATATTCTATCACATCAAAGGCATGTTTACCCTCGACTTGGGCGAACAATACACGCTTTCGGCAGGATACACTTTTTCCGACTTCGACATGTATAGCGGTGGACGCAACATGGTAGTGGAAGGGAAGAAACTGACCATGCCTGCGTTCCGCTTTATGCATTCGTTCTTTGTGAGTCTCGGATACAGATTTTAAAATGAATCAAGAATCCCAAACCATTCAAACCGCAATTTAGTCACTTCACCTCGCAATCTTTCCGCTTCATTCATTCCCGATAACCACGAATGAAGATAGTCCTTAGTTTTGTAGCATGAAATAATAACACCCAGATAATCATGTTTACAGCTATTGTACGTTTTTCAATCAAGAAGAAACTGTTTGTAGGACTCACTACCCTCTTCTTGTTTATCGGAGGTATCTACGCAATGCTGACATTGCCCATCGACGCCGTGCCCGATATAACCAACAATCAGGTGCAGATTGTAACCGTATCTCCCACCCTTGCGCCACAAGAGATAGAGCAGCTCATCACCATGCCTATCGAGATAGCGATGAGCAATATAATGAATGTTGAGAATATCCGTTCTGTCAGCCGCTTCGGTTTATCCGTAGTAACGGTTGTTTTCAAAGAGAGTGTTCCTACGCTCGATGCCCGGCAACTCATCAACGAACAGATACAAACCGTATCCGGAGAAATCCCGCCCGAACTGGGAACACCGGAAATGATGCCCATCACCACCGGACTGGGAGAGATTTACCAGTATATATTGAAGGTAGCTCCCGGTTACGAAAAGAAGTATGACGCAATGGAGCTCCGCACCATTCAAGACTGGATGGTAAAGCGCCAGCTGTCCGGCATTCCGGGCATTGTAGAAATCAACAGTTTCGGCGGCTATCTGAAACAATATGAAGTAGCTGTCGATCCGGATGCTCTTTTTTCATTGAATATCACCATTGGTGAAGTATTCGAAGCCCTCAGCAGCAACAACCAGAATACAGGCGGAAGTTACATTGAAAAAATGAAGAACGCCTATTATATCCGTTCGGAAGGTATGATTACCGATATCAAAGACATCGAACAAATTGTGGTAGCCAACAGAAACGGGATTCCTGTACATATCAGTGACGTAGGAGTCGTCCGGTTTGGCGCTCCCAAGCGCTTCGGAGCTATGACAATGGACGGTGAAGGCGAATGTGTAGGAGGAATCGCCATGATGCTGAAAGGCGCTAACGCCAATGTAGTGACACAAGAGCTTGAAAAGCGGGTAGAGAAAATACAGCATCTGTTGCCCGAAGGAGTCAGCATCGAGCCCTATCTGAACCGTTCGGAACTGGTGAACCGGAATATTTCAACCGTTGTCAACAATCTGATTGAAGGAGCAATCATCGTCTTTCTGGTTCTTATCCTCTTCCTCGGAAATATACGTGCCGGACTGATCGTCGCATCCGTCATCCCACTCGCCATGCTGTTCGCCTTTATCATGATGCGCATCTTCAATGTCACTGCCAATCTGATGAGCCTCGGCGCCATCGACTTCGGTATTGTGGTAGACGGCTCTATTGTCATACTGGAAGGCATCCTCGCCCACATTTACGGAAAACAATTCCGTGGACGGACGCTGAGCCGCGAGGAAATGGACCGGGAAGTGGAAAAAGGAGCTTCCGGAGTAGTCCGCTCAGCTACTTTTGCCGTACTGATTATCCTGATCGTCTTCTTCCCTATTCTCACGTTGAACGGAATCGAAGGAAAATACTTCACTCCGATGGCCAAAACTCTGGTCTTTTGTATCATCGGAGCATTAATCCTGTCGCTGACCTATGTGCCTATGATGGCATCGCTCTTCCTGAAACACCATATTGTAGTGAAACCGACACTGGCCGACCGCTTCTTCGAAAAGCTGAACAAAGTATACCAGCACGGCCTGCGCTTCTGCCTGCATTACAAATGGCGTACCGTCATCGTAGCCTTTACCGCACTGATAGGTTCCCTGTTTCTTTTCACCCGGCTGGGTGCGGAGTTCATCCCGACATTGGATGAAGGAGATTTTGCCATGCAGATGACATTGCCTGCCGGCAGTTCGCTGACTGAAAGCATAGAAGTTTCCCGGTTGGCAGAAAAGACACTCATGGACAAGTTTCCCGAAATAAAACACGTCGTTGCCAAAATCGGGACAGCCGAAGTTCCTACCGACCCGATGGCGGTAGAAGATGCCGATGTGATGATTATCATGAAGCCTTTTAAGGAATGGACGAGCGCAGAAAGCCGTGCAGAAATGGTAGAAAAGATGAAGGAAGCACTGGAACCGCTTGCCGAACGCGCCGAATTTAACTTCTCACAACCTATACAACTCCGCTTCAACGAGCTGATGACAGGAGCGAAAGCAGATATTGCCGTCAAGCTGTACGGTGAAGACACCCACGAACTCTATGAAAGGGCAAAAGAAGCTGCCGCCTATGTAGAAAAAGTTCCGGGAGCAGCAGACGTAATTGTAGAACAAACGATGGGACTTCCGCAACTGGTTGTCAAATACAATCGCAGCAAGATAGCACGTTACGGAATCAATATCGAAGAACTCAACACGATCATCCGGACAGCGTATGCCGGAGAGTCGAGCGGTGTTGTCTTTGAAAACGAACGGAGATTTGACTTGGTAGTCCGCCTCGACCAAGAGAAAGTGGCAGATTTGAATCTCGACAAACTGTTTGTACGCACTTCGGAAGGAATCCAAATCCCCGTTGGCGAAGTAGCCAGCATCGATCTCGTCAGCGGCCCGCTCCAAATCAACAGGGATGCGACCAAACGACGCATTGTCATCGGTGTCAATGTACGTGATGCGGATATTCAGCAAGTCGTTGCCAATATTCAAAAGACACTGGATAAGAACATCAAGCTAAAACCGGGATACTACTTCGAATATGGCGGTCAGTTCGAAAACCTGCAGAATGCAATCAATACCTTGATGATTGTCATTCCGGTAGCATTGATGCTCATTCTGCTGATATTGTTCTTCGCCTTCAAGAACATCACCTATACGCTGATGGTGTTCTCCACTGTTCCGCTATCACTTATCGGTGGCATCATCGCACTATGGCTACGAGGACTCCCCTTCAGCATATCGGCAGGCGTAGGCTTCATTGCCTTGTTTGGCGTCGCAGTGCTGAATGGTATTCTCATGGTAAATCATTTTAATGAACTTCGTAAGCAAAACACCTATTCTATGACTACGAACCGAATCATAACCCGGGGAACCCCGCATCTGCTTCGTCCGGTATTCCTCACCGGACTAGTGGCATCGTTGGGCTTTGTCCCAATGGCTATCGCAACATCAGCCGGTGCCGAAGTACAACGACCGTTAGCAACAGTCGTCATCGGCGGACTAATCATTTCTACCATACTGACTTTGCTCATCATTCCGGTATTCTACAGGATTGTCCATTCATTTGCTACACTGAGACGTCCGGGAAGCAAGTTTCATCTGCCGTTTTTCATCCTGCTGCCTATGTGCCTGCTGATTCCCTTTGATGCCTCCTCACAACCGGCAAAAGCCATCAGTCTGGAACAGGCTATCGGAATAGCCAAGCAAAACCATCCCCGCCTGCAAATAGCCGCTAACGCCATCCGACAGGCCAAAGCGACACGCGGAGAGATTGTAGAAGCTGCTCCCACCTCTTTCAACTATTCGTGGGGACAACTCAACGGAGAAAACAAAAAAGACAAAGAACTCTCTTTCGAGCAGAGCCTGGGTTCACTCCTTACACCTTTCTACAAAAATGCGTTAGTCAACCGGCAGATAAAAACAAATACCTACTACCGCCAAATGGTAGAAAAAGAAGTGACGGCAGAAGTAAAACGGGCATGGGCCTACTATCAATACGCCGCCAACCTCTGCTCCATGTATCGCGACCAAGACAAAATGGCTAAAGAATTACAGCGCATCGGGGAATTGCGTTACCAGCAGGGAGAGATCACCCTACTCGAAAAAAATATGATGACAACCATGGCCGCCGACCTTCACAATCGCTGGTTTCAGGCACAGGAAGAAGAAAAAATGGCCTTGGCACGCTTTCAGTGGAGTTGCTATTCGGACCTCCCAGTCATGCCCGAGGATTCGACTTTGTCTCTCTTCTACACCGGAACGACAGACGGAAGCTTGTCCGAAGCACATACCCGCTATTTTCAGAGTCAGGCAGATGAAGCCAAAGCAACGCTCCATGTAGAACAAAGTCACTTCTTTCCGGAACTCAGTATAGGATATGCCCGCCAAGACATTCTCCCGTTAAAGAACCTGAATGCCTGGATGGTAGGAGTATCCTTCCCGATCTACTTCTTGCCGCAAAGGAGCAAAGTGAAGCAAGCGCGCCTGGCCGCTACTTCAGCACAGATCCAAGCCGACTCCAACATTCGGGAACTACGAAACAAGGTGCTCGAACTGGAAGCTTCTCTCCGCAGATATAATGAGAGTTTACGCTATTACACCTCTTCTGCACTGAAAGAAGCGGACGAACTGACCAAAGCTGCCAACTTGCAGTTGCAGCAAAGCGAGACGGGTATTGCCGAATATATTCAGTCGATTGCAACCGCAAGGGATATCCGCCGCGGTTACATCGAAACAGTCTATCAATACAACATTGCCGCACTGGAATATGAACTCTTCAAATAAACGAATGTATATCCCAATTATAAAAAAACAGCATATGAAAAAGATATTTTATCCTGTCCTTCTGCTCGCTCTGACAGCATGCAAAGGAAATCAGCAAACGACGGATACTGAAAGCGTCACAGTCCCTGTCTCCGAAGTTGCAGCCGACACGACCGCACAACCGGAAGTAGACGCCATTACTTCCGCAACTTCAAAGCCCAACCAAGTTTCATTCAACGGGCGGATTGTCCTCCCGCCTCAACGTCAGGCAACCATCGCTCTGACTATGGGAGGAGTAGTGAAGAATACCTCACTACTTCCGGGACAATATGTATCCAAAAACGCAGTTATCGCCACATTAGAGAATCCGGAATTTATCACCTTGCAGCAAACGTATCTGGACAGCCACGCACAAACCGAATACCTTCAGGCCGAATTCGAACGTCAGAAGAACCTTTCTGCCGAACAAGCAGCCTCACAAAAGAAATACCAGCAAAGCAAAGCGGATTATCTCTCCATGAAAAGCCGTCAGGACGCTGCTGCCGCCCAGCTTTCACTCTTAGGCATCAGCCCGGAGACATTGCTTAAAGACGGAATACAGCCTCTGCTGGAAGTAAGGACTCCTATCAGCGGCTATGCTGCCAACGTGGCCATGAATGTCGGGAAATATATCAATCCCGGAGAAGCGCTCTGCGAAATCATCGATAAAAGTACCCCGATACTCTGCCTGACTACGTATGAAAAAGATCTTGCAGATATGCAGACAGGCAGTCCGGTACAGTTCCGAGTCAACGGAATGGGCAAACAGACATTCCATGGCACAGTAGTCTCCATCGGACAAAAAGTGGACGAAACCAATCGTTCACTCGAAGTCTATGCTTCCATCAAAGAGACGAATCCGCAATTCCGACCGGGAATGTATGTCACCGCACACATCCAGAAGCATTAAATTAATTATCTTTGCAGCATGATACTGAAAGCAATAAAAAAAGATAAGTACTTCCTTTTCACAGTCATCATTTCTTTAATGGTGGCTGTGCTCATCCATTTCCCGGAGTCAGTATCGCTCTTCGACCGTTTTGAGAGCCATACGCTTTTTCCCGGAATGCAGTTTATGGACGTAGCCAATGAAATCTTTTTCACCTTCCTTTCGCTGCTGATTCTTTTCGCCGTCAACACACGTCTGTTCCACTTCAACCAGGCTACCATCAAAATTACGGGAACTAAAATAGTCCTTTCCTTTGTCCTGACCTGGATTCTCAGCAACCTGCTGGGACAAGTTTTCGTATTCCTTCACAAGTCTTTCGACATACCGGCTATCGATGCAATGGTACATCACTACCTGCATCCTTTGCGCGACTTCATCATAGCTTGCCTCGTCACCAGTAGCTGCTATATCATCTATCTCGTCCGCCGCCAGCAATCCGTGCTTGTCGAAAATGAGCAACTGCAAGCCGAGAATATCCGCAATCAATACGAGGTGCTGAAAAACCAGCTCAACCCACATATGTTATTCAATTCTCTGAATACATTGCGTTCGCTGGTACGAGAGAATCAAGATAAAGCACAGGATTATATTCAGGAACTTTCCCGCGTACTACGCTATACCCTGCAGGATAACGAATCGCAGAGTGTCACCCTCCGGGAAGAACTGGAGTTTGCATCCGCTTACATATTCTTATTGAAAATGCGTTATGAAAACAATCTACAATTCGACATACAGACAGACAAGGCTCTCGAAGAATACCGGGTGCCGCCAATGTCGATACAAATGCTGATAGAGAATGCTGTCAAACATAACGAAATCAGTAATCGCAAACCGCTTACAATCCATATTACGACAAACAAGAAAGAAGAAAAGCTTTCCGTCAGCAATGCCATCCAACCGAAATGGACTGCGACTCCGGGCACAGGCATCGGCCTGGTCAATCTTGCTAAACGCTATCGGCTTCTATTTAAACAAGATATACAAATCACGGAGGATGAGGAATTTACCGTATGTATCCCCCTTATTGATGAAAAGCAATGAAAACAGTCATTATAGAAGATGAAAAGGCTGCTGTACGCAACCTGACTTCGTTACTTTACGAAGTCAAACCGGAGGCAGAGATTGATGCTGTGCTCGACAGCATCGGTTCCACAATCGAGTGGTTCGGTTCCCATCCGATGCCCGATCTGGTGTTTATGGACATTCATCTGGCAGACGGGTCTGCCTTCGAAATCTTTGAGCATATAAGTATCACATGCCCTATCATTTTCACTACTGCTTATGACGAATATGCTTTACGTGCCTTTAAGGTGAACAGCATCGATTATCTTTTAAAACCTATCGGAAAGGAAGATATTGAGCACTCCTTCGAAAAGCTGAATAGCCTGAACGCCTCCGGTAGTTCTTCTGTCGGAAAGCAGTCTTCACAAGACATGGAATGGCTGCAACTGATCCATTCACTGAAAAAACAAGAAAACTACAAAACCCATTTTCTTATTCCGCTCAAAGGGGATAAACTGTTACCGGTCTCAGTAGATATGATTCAATTATTCTACATCAAAGATTGCCAGGTAAAGGCTGTCCTGACCGATGGGACGGAACACTACTTTCCACAAACTTTAGACGAACTGGCTGAATGCCTCAACCCGGCTCTTTTCTTTCGTGCCAACCGCCAATATCTGATTTCAAGGGAAGCTATCAAAGATATTGATTTATGGTTCAACAGCCGGTTGTCCATCAATTTACGCTATCCCAGTATTTCTGAAAAGATATTGGTGAGCAAGGCACGGGTGACAGAGTTTAAAGAATGGTTCGCGAGGAAGAAGTGCAATAAGCAGTAACTCCCGTTCTTTGGCAATTCTTGATAAATAACGGTGTGTGCAAAAGATTTGTTATTATTCTATCAACCCTTTTACACACACCAGTCATTTATTGACCAATTACATGAGAATATTTCACAGTCTTTCCCGGTGAAGAAATAGAAGGAGCTACCGCCTCATCCGACACCGCCCGTTTGTAATTAGGCTTGCTGCTCATGACAAAACGGAGTTTTACTCCATCACGAATATCATCATACGTCAGATAAGACTTATCGTACTTCTTGCCATTGACATACAGTTCTTTCACATACAGGTTCTCCGGCGACCAATGATCCGCTGTCATCTCAATGTTTTTTCCATTGCTCATCCGGACGGTGATAGCCTCTGCACAAGGCGAACCGATATTATAAATATTACTGGACGGAGCAATCGGATAGAAACCGATACAGTTGAACATATACCATGCCGACATTTGTCCGCAATCGTCATTGCCACTCAAAGCATCCGGTGTGTTTCCATAGAAACGGTCCACGATGGTGCGTATCCATTTCTGGCATTTCCAAGGTTCTTTCAGGTAATTGTAAAGGTAAGCGACATGATGGCAAGGCTCATTTCCATGCCAATAGGCACCGATACGTCCCTGAATATCATGCGCACCGGGAATATCATCCGGCAGTTCTACCGTGAAAAGCTCATCCAGCCGCTTGCGGAACAGTTCCTTACTGGCTTCATTGATATATCCTTGCACGTCTTGCGGCACATACCAGGTATATTGCATGGTGAACCCTTCTGTAATGTCTCCCCAGCCATGTACCGATCCCGGACCCTGATAGGCAACCGGAGTAAACGGGGTGCGCCAGTCTCCTTTACTGTCGCGTCCGCGCATATATTTCGTTTCGGGATCAATCAATGTCTGATAAGACAAGGCACGGTTGAGGAAATAATGGTAATCGTCTTCTTTGCCTAATTTCCTGGCTGCCTGTGCGATGCAATAATCATCATAAGCATACTCCAGCGTTTTAGAAACGGACTCGGCCTCCTTGTCGAAAGGTACATATCCCATAGCACGATACTCCGGCAGACAGTCGTAGTTCGGATTCATCGCTGTGGTCTTCATCGCTTCGTAGGCACGCTCATAATCGAAGCCTTTCACCTCTTTCACAATCATGTCTGCCAACACCGAAACGGCATGATAGCCAATCATACACCAAGTTTCATTGCCGTAGAAAGACCAGACAGGAAGCATCTTCTCCACACTCTTGTCATAATGAGCCAACATAGAATTCGCAATGTCCGCATTCACCTCTTGCTGAACCAGGTTAAACCAAGGGTGCAGAGCCCTATACGTATCCCAAAGGGAAAACACCGTATAGTTCGTGAAGCCTTCCGCCTTTTCTATGTTCTTGTCCAAGCCACGGAATTGTCCGTCCGAATCCTGAAAGATAAAAGGATGCAGGGCTGCATGATAGGCGGAAGTATAAAACGTTTCCTTTGTCTTTCGGTCAGCAGTCAACGTATATTTTCCGAGTTCCTTTTCCCAGAGTGCTTCCCCTTTCGCCTTCAACTCGTTGAAAGTCAATCCGTCGAGTTCCTTCATATTATTCCGGGCGCCATCTGTGCTGACTGCCGAAACAGCAGTTTTCACAATCACCTCTTCCCCTGCCTTCGTATCAAAAGAGAGACAAGCCATCAGATTCTTTCCCCAGGCTTCGTAAGAGCTGCGGAACCGGGAAGTATTATAAATCACCGGCTTCTTGTCCTGCATAAAGCGCAGTCCGGTCAGTTTCTTTGAGAAAGTAGCTGTCAGGTATACATGGCGTTCCGGTCCCCACCCTTTCACCAGTTTGTAGCCGGTGATAGTCGAATCGTTTATCATACGCAGATTGGACCATTCGCAGGATTGCCACAACGTATGATTCATGTCAATCATGATGAATGCACTGTCCGACTCAGGATAAGTAAAGCGAAACATACCGCTGCGCACACCGGAAGTCATTTCGGCCTTCACTCCATAGTCTGCCAGTTCCACAGCATAATAATTGGGGGAAGCCCACTCTTTATCATGCGAGTAACGCGAACGGTAGCCTTTATCGGGGTCTTCGTGCGTACCAGGTTCCAGTTTCATTTCCCCCGTTCCCGGTATAAACAGAAAATCGCCTAAGTCCGGAATCCCCGTTCCGCTCAAATGCGTCAGACTAAATCCCATCAGCGTCAGATGGTTGTATTTGTATCCGGAAGCTGCATCGTAGAAACGGCTGTCCGTATCGGGACTCATCTGGATTCCTCCGAAAGGAATCTGTGCACCGGGATAGACATTTCCGTAACCATCCGTACCGACAAACGGATTCACATAGTCCGTCAGCTTTTCAGTTTGAGCCATGCCCGGCAAGATACTCACCAGACACGACCAAACCAAAAACAATCTTTTTCTTCCTACTTTATTAACCATATCTATTCACATTATACCTGTATATCACCTACGGCAACCTGATATTCATGCCATAATTCGTCTATACTATATTCTTTTCCTAAGATATGCTTGATGGCTCCGTCAAACGACCAGGGAATCACTTCCAGTGTACTCCGGTTGAATTTACGTAAAAATTCGGGGTCTTTGTTGTCGCGCAGCCAAACAAAGAAATAGCCTGCCGTGCGATAGCCATCCATATAGTTTCCTCCTTTCGGACGTGCATTCGGTCCGTCGAATCCACCGTTAGCCACACGTACGGCATCTGCCATTCCTTCAATAAATGCCCAGAATACGCGGTTGGTTCCGTAAGAGCCGATTCCCTGTGGTTCCAGCTGGTACGCGTGAGTCAGTTCATGCAGCAGTACACCACGTGTTTCAAAGAACAACTTGGCTGTATCGTTTTCAGCAAATGACTTTTCAATGTGACGAGTACTGTAGAAGATCGTAACATCTCCATTACCACCACCTTTGGCAGAAATACCTTCGATGTCTTCGAGTGTATAATGTATCTTGCTCACCGGAGTGATGCTGTCTTCCGGCGAATTGTAAAGAGTGGCCAATACAGTACGGGCCTGCTCCTTGATATAAGACTCCGCATCCGGAATAATCCGGTGATAAATGTCCGAACCTTTCGTTTCCGGAGCTTTATCTTCAAACAAGATCGTTCCTACATTGTAGCTTTTCCATACGTCCGGTTTGGATTCTGCCTGCTTCTTCGCACTTGCCGCACAAGCTCCCATGCCCACTATCAGGCCAATTGCATATACCAAATGTCTCTTTTTCATATTCTTTTCTTGATTATTTATTGATGCTGTTAATTGATTCCGTTCGTTAATGAGTAAGGTTTGTCCTCAGCTGATAATCCCCGACGTTTATTCGGCGATGACGCCATTTTAAATTCCAGTACGCCTCCTTTCAGGATATCCGCGTGTGTGATGTACATTTTATCATAAGATACTCCATTCAGTTTCAGCGACTGCACATAACGTTTCTTGTCGCTGACACCGGGTGCCTTGATCTCTAATGTTTTCCCATTGGGAAGCTTCAATTTGACATAGGGCAGATAAGGTGCACCCAGCACGTACTGATCTGTGCCCGGACAAACCGGATAAAAACCCATGACAGAGAATAGATACCATGCCGACATCTGTCCGCAATCATCATTTCCTCCCAGTCCATTGATGTCATTCTTGTACATCTTGTTCAGAATCTCACGCAGCCAATACTGCGTCTTCCACGGTTGCGAAGTCCATGCGTACAAATAAGGAACATGATGGCTCGGCTCATTGCCATGCACATATCCGCCCACCAGGCATTCTTCCGTAATATCCTCATTATGTTCATAATACTTCTCCGGCAGATGCATGGAGAAGAGTTCGTCCAGCTTCTGCACGAATGTCTTTTCTCCTCCCATCAGATCTATCATACCAAACACATCATGCGGTACGTGGAAGGAGAAGTTCCATGAATTACCTTCGATAAAGCCTTCACCATAAGTTTGCAACACATCGAACTCTTTTTTGAATGTACCATCACTATAGCGGGGACGGGCAAAGCCGATACTTGTATCATAGATATTACGGTAGTTCAGAGCACGCTTCCGATACGTTTCGGCCAGTTCTTTATTACCCGCATTCAATGCCGTCTGATAAATAGTCCAGTCGTCATAGGCATATTCCAGCGTGGAAGAAGCCGCCGTACCGCTCTTGTCCAAGGGGATATAGCCCAGCTTCATATAAT
>NZ_KV804364.1:47491-98927 GCF_001811315.1 Bacteroides sp. HMSC067B03
GGCTACTCCTTCGTAATAAGGTACGGTAGAGGTACTGACCATCGCCGCCAACGCCTCGTCAGCATTCGAAAAGACTCCTTTGGTGATGGCATCCGCCAACACCGATACGGCATGGTAACCGCTCATACACCAGTTCTCATTTCCCATCAGACTCCAGACCGGCAACATGCCGTGTACACTCTGCTGCTCATGCTTGATCATAGATTCTACCATATCCGCATTGCGTTCCGGTTTCACCAGATTGAGGAACGGATGTTCCGCACGGTATGTATCCCAAAGCGAGAAAATCGTATAGTTAGTAAATCCTTTGGCCTGATGGATATTGTGATCCAAACCACGATAAGAACCGTCCACATCCATATATACGGACGGATTAATCATGGTATGATAAAGCGAAGTATAGAACATTGCCTTCTGGTCGGGGGTACCTTCTACTTCGAAATGATCTAGCTCATTGTTCCAGTCTGTCCGGGCAGCTTCAGCCAGCTGTTCAAAGCTTTTTCCGGAAGCTTCGGCACGGAGATTTTTAACAGCCCCCTCCGTACTGACTGCCGAAAGCGCTACTTTCACAACCAGTTCCGGGTCTTCAGCCGTATCGAAGTTGAAATAGGCAACAATCTTACGTCCGGTGATTTCGGGAAAATTCTTTTCCATGTTGAAGCGACGCCAGAATCCGTTGTACAGTACCTTTTGCTTATCCTTATAACCGTAGTCCTTGATCGGTTGTGACAAGGAAATAGCAAAATAGGTATAATTCGTGCGTGCCCATCCGTTAGTGATACGATATCCTGTCAGTAATGTATCATTTTCCACCCGCAGATTTGCCCACAATACTTTGCCGTCATAATTATAGATGCCATGCACCAAGTCCAGGATCAGATGACCGTCTTTTCCTTTCGGGAACGTATATTTATGTACACCGACCCGCTGTGTGGCAGTCATCTGAGCTTTAATGCCATAGTCGTCCAGCATTACCTCATAATATCCGGGAGTTGCTTTTTCGGTGGCATGACTGAAACGCGAACGGTATCCTTCTTCCGGATGATCCGCCCGTCCGGGGTTCAGCTTCAGATCACCGACAGCAGGCATCAGCAGGATATCTCCCAAGTCCGAATGTCCCGTACCGCTGAGGTGGGTGTGACTGAAACCGACAATGGTCTTGTCCCGATACTGGTAACCGGCACAATACTCATAAGCGTTTTTCTGATATGCACCGTTTATATTATGTGGTATTGTATCTGTGTCCGGACTCAATTGTACCCATCCGAAAGGTGTACAGGCACCGGGAAAAGTATGCCCCATACCATTGGTTCCGATAATCGGATTAACGTAATCTACCGGTTGCTGAGCTACGGCAGACAAGGTTGCCGCCGCCATAGTCATCATCAATACTTTCTTTTTCATCTTATTCATACCTGCTTACTTTTTATCACGAGAGAAGGAATAGGGGAAATCGGATTCGTTAATACCTCTTCCTTTATTCGGTTTATTATCCATATCAAATACCAGACGTCCACCTTTCAGCAAGTCGAAGTGATTCAGATAATTCTTTGTATAGTTCTTGCCGTTATAGTTCAGCGAACGGATGTAACGATTGTCATCACTGTTCTTGGGAGCGGAGATTTCCAGCTTCTTGCCGTTCTCCAGTGTGATCGTCGCTTTCTTGAAATAAGGAGCACCCATCACATATTCATTGCTGCCCGGACATACCGGATAGAAGCCCAAAGCAGTAAACACGTACCAGGCAGAAGTCTGTCCGTTGTCTTCATCGCCGCAATAGCCGTCGGGAGTGGCAAAGTAAAGGCGGTTCATCACTTCACGCAGCCAGTACTGGGCTTTCCAAGGTTCGCCTGCATAGTTATACAAGTAAATCATGTGCTGGATAGGCTGGTTGCCGTGCGCATAGTTCCCCATGTTAGCAATCTCCATTTCACGGATTTCATGAATCACACCTCCATAATAGCTATCATCAAATATCGGTGGAAGGTTGAATACTGAATCGAGCATGCTGACAAACATCTTTCTTCCGCCCATCAGATCGGCCAGTCCCTGTACATCATGGAATACAGACCACGTATAGTGCCAGCTGTTTCCTTCGGTAAAGGCATCTCCCCATTTGAACGGGTTGAAAGGAGTCTGGAAAGTTCCATCAGCATTCTTTCCGCGCATCAGTTTAGTCTCCGGATCGAACAGGTTGCGATAGTTCTGGCTTCTTTTCTTATAAACTTCCAGTTCTTCCGCCGGACGGCCTAACTTTTCACCCATACGGTAGATGCACCAGTCATCGTATGCATACTCCAGCGTACGGGCAGCATTCTCGTTAATCTTCACATCGTAAGGTACATAGCCCAGTTTATTATAATATTCGTATCCACGACGTCCTGTTGTAGAAACTCTCGGGTGTACACTGTTGGCTCCCTTGAGCAAACCTTCATACATTTTCTCTGCATCTGCCTTGGTCACGTTCTTCATGAAAGCATCTGCCACTACAGAAGCCGAATTGTTTCCGACCATACAACCACGATGTCCCGGACTTGCCCATTCGGGGAAGAATCCGCTTTCAAGGTATGTATTCAACAGTCCTTCCTGCATCTTCTCGCCCATCGAAGGATATACCAGATTGACGAAGGGGAACAGGCAACGGAATGTATCCCAGAATCCGGTATCGGTAAACATATAGCCCGGACGGATTTCACCGTTATAAGGACTGTAATGTACGGTTTCACCCTTCGCATTCACTTCATGGAACATACGGGGGAATAATACCGAACGATACAGACAAGAATAGAAGGTACGCATCCGGTTCTCATCATCGTCTTCGACTTTGATACGTCCCAGTACGTCATTCCAAGCTTTACGTCCGGCTTCCTTGGTCTGTTCGAATGTCTTGTTTCCGATTTCTTTCAGATTCAGTTCCGCCTGTTCGGGGCTGATGAATGAGGAAGCCACTTTGGCATGCACCTGCTCGCCTTTCTTTGTCGAAAAACCGATGGCAGCACCTACATGATTGGATTGCAGTTCAAGATGCGTCTCTACCAGATGGTAGTCCGCCCATACTTTATTAAATGTAAAAGGCTTGTCGAACTCTATCACAAAGTAGTTCTTGAAATTTTGTGGAACACCGCCACTATTGCGTGTCGTATAACCTATAATCTTATTTTCCTCAGGAATCACTTTCACATACGAACCTCGGTCGAAGGCATCTATTACCACATAAGCATCGGATGCTTCGGGGAACGTGAAACGGAAGTATGCACAACGCTCTGTCGGGGCAATCTCCGTTGTCATGTTATACTCTGACAGATAAACGCTATAATAATAGGGAGTTGCTTTCTCTGCTTTGTGCGAAAACCAGGAAGCACGACTGTCCTGATCTATCTTCAGCTGTTTGGTCATCGGCATGATGGAGAACTGTCCGTAGTCATTGATCCAGGGACTGGGCTGATGGGTCTGCTTGAAACCTCTGATTTTGTCAGAAGCATACGTGTAAGCCCAGCCGTCGCCCATCTTTCCGGTCTGCGGCATCCAGAAGTTCATCCCCCAGGGAAGTGCGATGGCAGGATAAGTATTTCCGTTGGAGAGCGAAATTTTGGAGTCGGTTCCCATCAGGGGATTCACGTAATCCACCGGCTGCTTTTGTGCAAAAACAGAAGAGACTCCCAATAGCAGGGTCATTGTGATAGACAGTAGTTTCTGTTTATTCATGATACTAAGAGTTAAACTATTAATATTAGATTAGCGAGTGTTATTATTCACGTTACAAATTAACGCAATAGAAAATTAATAACTATACTCTAACGTGACAAAAAGCACGTCCGGACGAGAATGTCAGAGTAGAGAACTAGGAGTCAAACAGAGCACAAATTAAATTACTAATAATCAAATAATTGCCCATAAAAAAAATACAAATAGAGTACAAACAAAAACAAAAGCAAGAAAGTAATCGAGATTATGTTCTGTTTACTTTCTTGCTTTTTTCAAAGACTGGTTACTTCTTCATTCTAAACCAACGCTCACCTGTAGCACTTAGCACATACACCATATTGTCGTTGTCATCATAACTCCAATAGAAGCCGTCTTCCGAAACACAGAAAGAGAGGAATTTACTGTAATCCTGCTGTACACGGTTATAATCAGCCGGATTATTATTCCATCCGAATAAATCATATGGTTCGCCCAAGCTGATGAATATACGACCAGTAGCATTATCTGCTGTCATAGTAACCGCAAAGCCAATATAAGATCCCATACCACTCCACGGACAAGCAATCAAATTTCTCGGATTACGATCATCAAACTCCACACCAGAGTGGAAGATTCCCTTAAAGTCCGCATGAATCTCATCCTGATCTACTATATGGGTTTTCCAACCATCTGCATACCATGCTGCAATATCAGAGGCTTTCCGAGTATCACATACAACATTAGCATTGTCAGTTTCAATTTCACCATTCAAATAGTTATAATAGAGTTTATTCAAACTTATCCCATCTACCGTCACATTGCTACCCAAAGTCAACACTGCATTTTCATCATTCGTTGTATCAATTATCATCGGATACTCTGTGTGTTTTACCACACCGTTATCTATTGCAGAAATCTTCACTTTCCAATTATTGCTCTCGTCGCAAATAATCAAATAGTGTGCAAGGAAAGAAGAGGATGACCTACGAAATACACCGTTATTCAACTCTCCTTTAAGCAAATCCATGGCCTGTGCTTTATTGTAAGCAATAATAGCCAATCGTTTTCTCTCCTTAGCTTGTTGCAAAGCTGCAGTTGAGACCGGAGTCAAGATCATTTCTTTGCCATGCGTCTGTCCTACAGCTGTAATTTGTGAATCAGAATACCCCGTAATGACAAATGTCGTCTCCGAGTTTTCGTTCAAATATTGTAGCATTCCTCCATTCAGCAAGGTAAGCAACACCGCTTTTTCCCCTTGGAAATCCAGAGAATAATCTGTTCCAACCTCATTCTTCAACAACGTTTCGTCTGAATCCGATGCTACATTTCCTTCTTCATCAAACTGAAAGTAGAACGTTATTCCTTGATAAATCATTTTCCATCCGTCTGCCGCACACAGCAGTTCTTTTACTTCTGAAGGACGCAAGCGGTCTGCACTCATGTCACCTTCATGTTCCCAGTCTTTCCAAGGTTCCGTCATGCCACAGCTATAAAAAACCAGGCAACACAACGACAACATTATATAAATAAGTTTCTTCATGATGTTTTTCTTTTAAGATTTGAAATTAGAAATTAGGTATATATCCTCCCAAGTCCGGTCCCACTCCATAATTCTTGGCTGCTCCCGGCGCACAAATACGTAAGTCGATCATCGGCGGAATCCGTCCGTCATCCTTCACTTTCATCACACCGTCGGTAGTACCTCCCCAAGGATTCCGCATCTTGAAAAGATGAGTATTATCATCCGGCAAGATAAACGTAAACGCATGCCCACTGGTCGTCTGCCAGTTTTGATCTACCTGTTCACCGCTTCTTGTAAAACCACCGATCACCAGTCTACCTTGTTTGAGCGACACTTCCACCGCGCGTTGCAAGTCTTCGGCAATCAATGCATTTGCACCGAAACCTACACTTTCCCCGTCGCCGGTAAAGATAGCAGAAACATATTCAGTACCAATACCACCGACATTAGAACTACCTTGATAGATCTGATTCCACTTAATCATAGCCTTTTCGAGAATCGTAGCCCAAGTGACTTCTTTATTTCTGCCGCCTAAGGCACCTAAATCGCCACTATTACCGATAAAATAGTCGCCACCTACACCAACTGATATTTGTTTTCCTTTCGGGTCATACATAGTAACTGTGTATGTTTTGTCCATATTATCCTTGATAATGTGTTTTACGAAACGGGGATAGAGGTATGCCATCGAAGCAATCACCGCACAAGCACAGCAGTCACCTACCCAACGCTGATTTACATCAGACATCACAGGATTTCCATTTGGATAAATGGATACAACATTGAATGTATTCCAAGCCATCTTCGTCCCACCATCTCCAAATGGTTCAGGTTCTTCAGCAGGATCGGCAAGCCATTTCAAGTCTGCTGCCGTAGCTTCTCTGTCATTCTCATGCTGTCTGCCCATCGGAGTTATCGCACTAAACGTACTGGAACCTTTACTAGCAATCAAGTCGTTGATATTCTCCGTATATGAACGCATGGCCACCAGTTTCCATTCAGCTATCTGCGTGGCAGCACCACCATTGTTCGCTTCAACAGAAAGTCTGTAGTAACGATAGGAAGTTGCATTATCCACTTCATAGCTTTTCTCTTCTTTTCTC
Organism: Bacteroides sp. HMSC067B03; assembly: GCF_001811315.1. NCBI lineage: Bacteria > Pseudomonadati > Bacteroidota > Bacteroidia > Bacteroidales > Bacteroidaceae > Bacteroides > Bacteroides sp. HMSC067B03. The sequence goes on from NZ_KV804364.1 coordinate 53,801, forward strand.
GCTGCAAAAAGTTGGTTTGTCTGCGCATCCAGTTCTGTCCACGTAGTATTATCATTAGAACCATAGAGTGTCCAATCTTTCGGGTCCATTTCGGGAGTATCGGCAGCCGAGGTCAACGAATAGGCAGTGACAGCCTTACTACTATTTCCATTCCAAGTGATGTTGAAACTACTATGATAAGTAACATACTTCGTGTCAGCATTATCGTCTACCAAACGTCTGATTTCCGAACCGACAGGAGCATCAGCATATTGCGCTATAATTGTACCACTGGAGGGCATATTCGTGTTACCCGAACCAAGTACATAAGAAACCGGAGCATCTTCGTTCGGACCTTCTTCTCCATTATCTCCTTCATCATCGTCGGACGAACATCCTGCCAGACAAAAGGGAATTAGCAGCACCCAAAGAAAAATGATTCTCTTCACTGCATTCACATCGCTACATCTTATTTGAGGTATCTTCATTGTTTTTCTTTTCATTAATTTCTTTCATTCATTCGCAGATCGGACATCCGAAGTATATTACTCCGTTGTCCATCCCAGATTTTGTACCATCTTCGGATTACGACGTACATCTTCGTCAGGAATCGGGAAGAGGTAATGTTTAGGCAAAAATGTACGTGTTTCTACTACTACCTTCTCAAAAAATGCAGGAGCATCCGAACGGAAAGCCATACCATGAATAGGTCCGCCTTCTCCACCTCTATGATATTTAGGATAAATCCAATCATCGCCTACAGCCATATCGGCTACTTTCCAACGACGTACATCAAAGAAGTGATTCCATTCGAACATCAGCTCAACCAAACGTTCACGATGAATACGTTTGTCCACTCCGTCACGTGTATCTTCATAAGGAATGCATGCAAATCCATTATCGTCCGTAGTACCTACCGCACCATATCCAGGAATACCAGCACGGGCGCGTATCTTATTTACATACTTAATCGCTTCATTACGTTGGTCACAAGCGCTCAACGTTTCAGCATATCCCAAGTACATGTCAGCCAAACGAAGCAAAGTTGCACAATGCCTGTTAGCCCCGCTACGTCCTTCTTTTGAAGCCATTTTACGCATACCATAACCTGTGTAAGGGGCATCCCAATTGGCATTAGCATAACCGGAATTACCGTTATAAGTCAATTCTGTGGTTATTTCTCCACGCGGAGTATCTGTCTTCAACCAAGTAGAACCATGGAATGTAATGTTCGTATAAAAACGCGGTTCGCGATTAGCCCATTGTTTCAATGTTTGATTCAAATTGCTCTTGAAATAGGTTCTGGAAGGAACTACTTCGTCAGTATAGTCACTCGACCATCCCAAATATTCATTAGAAGGTACCCCCTCATATTCTTTATAGTTCGTATCGTCAACAATCCGGCGACCGTCTTTCATAAAGTACAAGTCCACCATTTCCTGAGGTACACCAAATCCCAGACCACCTCTCAAAGCACCATTATTATCATCGTACCCCTTGTGATAAGGCGTGGTCTCGTAAGCCCGGTAATCATGGTCTGCCAAGCGAATGAAAATCTGTTCTTTATTCTCTGTGCCGTACAAAACTCCCGATGTCACTTTTCTATAAGATTCATAGAAATCAATCTTTCCATCGGCTGTTTTCTCCGTATATAAAGAGAAAGTGTTACCGTATTCATCAAAGAATTCTTTGTAAGCATCACGAGCAGCCTCCCATTTCGCTTTTTCCTGCGATTTATCTTGCGGGAAGAGTTGCTTGCCACTTTCCGGATTAACGATGGCGGCATAATCGGGATTACAATTGAATAGCGGACTTGCCGCATACAACAACATTTTCGCTTTGAAAGCTTTACATGCAGCTCTGTCTATACGTCCCAAATTGGATCCGTCATATCTATCAGGAAGCTCATTTGCCGCATCATCAAATTCCTTCGCCATAAAATCCACACATTCATCTACCGTATTACGTTCTTTCAGCAGTTCAGCAGTAGAAATATCCAATGGAATCGGTTCTTCCCCCAAAATCACAAATGGACCGTAGGAACGGAAAATCATGAAGTAATAGAAAGCACGCAAAGCTCTGGCTTGCGCTTTCCACTGTTTGCGTTGTGCGGCCGAAGCTTCCAAACAACGGTCTACATTCATGATAAATGTACTGGCACGAGAAATTCCTTTATAATACTCGATGTACCAGAAGTTTATCCATGAGGAACCTGCATAGGTGGCTCCGGAAGCCCATTCGCTACCATTATTTCCGTCCCATGAAAGCTTGCATTCCAACGAACCGGTTGTCCAGATCCCCGACATCGTATTCCTTGCAGAACGTTCTAATGTTTCATCGGGCACATAATTATACACGTTATTCAAAAACTGTTCTGTCTTCGAGCGATTAGTAAACGTATCCTCCAAGTCATATTGTTCACCGGGGATTGCATCGAAGAAATCATTGCACGAACTAAGTCCGACCGCCAAACACAGCGCCAAAGTTCCTATTTTAAATATATTTTTCATATCCTTCTTGCTAACTGATTATTATTAAAAACTTACATTCACACCTACTGAATAAGTACGTACATTAGGATAAGCAGTACCATTATTGGTATTCAACTCCGGATCCCATAATTTGAACTTAGAGAATGTCAATAGGTTGGTGCCCATCACATAAATACGCGCACTCTTCAGGAATGTTTGATTAATCAACTTCTTCGGGAGTTGGTAAGCAATAGTCAACTGTTTCAGACGCAGGAAACTGACATCTTTCTGCCACCATGTGCTGGTTTTCATATTATTTTGATTCGCATTGTTTCCATGATGCAAACGAGGATAGAATACATCCTGATTAGTCGGATTGTCAGCAGACCATCTGTCAGTAATGTTTGCAAACAAGTTCGTAATACCTGAACCATCATTAAAAGGATACATGGCATTGCCTCCCAAACAACGGTCTGCCTTGGCATTTCCGGCAAAGAGCGCACCGACAGAGAAATCACCTAATTGTAAATCTGCACCGAAACCATAATAAATCTTAGGTACGTCACCCTGACCTATCAGACATTTATCATAATCGTCAATTACTCCGTCACCATTTAAATCCTTATATTTGATATCACCCACTTTCGAAATCTGTCCCGGATGCCCTTCACCAAACTGCTTGGCATGGTCCATGATCTCTTCTTCACTAGTGAATAACCCTTCGGCGATCCATCCCCAACGTCCGTTCACGTTCGTTCCTCTTTTTTCCATCCACGGATACTGTACCCGGGGATCATCGTTCTCTATAATTTTATCTTCATTCCATGAGAAGTTACCACGGACAGTCAGGAAACATTTCTTACCGAGTTGCTGTGTATATTCCAATGTAGCTTCAAAACCCTTATTGTCTACCACTCCCAAATTAGCATAAGGCATTTCTACGAATCCAGAATAATCAGGAATAACGCGTCGGGTAATAAAGATGTCTTTACGATGTTCTTTAAAGATATCTAATGTCAGCGAAAGATTGTCTTTGAAAAATTTTAAGTCAACACCTAAGTCTTGCTTGCGGGAAGTAGACCAACCGACATTGGCTCCGTACTTGCTGAACCCCCAACCACCAACACCGTTATTCTGGTCGCCAAAACGATAACCATCTACACTCGCCATCTGGTCTAGGTACATAAAACGCCGTCCTGTTACAGCATCCGTACCAACTAAGCCATCTGTATAACGCACTTTAAAGTAAGAAACAGTTTCTTGTAAAGATTCCCACCAAGCCTCATTAGAGATAGCCCAGCCAAGACCAAATGCAGGGAAGAAACCGAAACGTTTTTCTGGACTGAAGTTCTCGGAACCATTATACCCAAGGTTTGCCTCGAAAAAATAACGGTCGTTCCAGGAATAAGTAGCACGGGCAGCCAAGCCTTGTTGCTTATAGGGCAAAGAACCGATCAGATTGTCAGAACTCAAACGGTAAATCTTCTGGTTATAAAGCAAAAGACCACCTATCCGATGCAAACCGAACGAACGGTCGTAATTTAAAGAAGCTTCAAAGTAAGTACTTCTAGAGTCGGAAGCGCCTTGGTCAAATGCAAGATCTTTATGTCCTGTATAGGTCAGTGCATACCGATAATTGCCATCTGCATCAAATACATCATCATTCCACAATCCGTTTTCGTCTTTAGTTCCGGCAAAATTGTAAGTATCTTCACGTTTGTTATACTTCAGGTCACGACTGTTATGCACGTCGAAAGCCAACATGGCAGAGGCGGTAAGCCCTTTACTCCACTTCCAGAAACCAAGGTCTTGCGTCAAACGAATGTTGGAGTTCAACTGATTTCTTGCTTCATTTTTGTAACCACGACGAGTCAAATCGGCATACGGGTTACGGAGGTCACCATTGGTAGAGATACCTGGTACAGAACCATCAGGCATCATTAACGGCAAATAGACTGGATTAATCTCCATGGCTGACGCAAACAAGTCACTGGTAGATTGCTGCGGATAGTTACCCATAGAAAGGAAACCATTGAAGCCCAAATCAATAGTAGTCGTTTCTGTTGGCTTCAAGTTCAAATTGGCGGTATAATTGTAGCGGTCGTAACGGATGTTAGCATCATAGTTCTCCATTTCAGCGGTACGTGTCAGACCTTTTTCATTATAATAACTCAATGAAACGTAGTAAGTGGCATTAGGTACACCACCACGCACACTTACATTTACACGACGATTATGTCCCCAGTCATTGAATAATTCGTTCATCCAATCAACGTTCGGATACAAATAAGGATTGAACATCAGTGGATTATCATTCGGTAGTAATCCATGGGCTTTCTTCGTAGCCTCAATATATTGAGGAGAATATAACATACTGCCTCTAGTATCCATATACGCTTCATTGGCAGCATCCATATACGTAAAGGCATCCGCCATTTCAGGTTTCTTTGTCAATGTCACAAAACCTTCATAGTAGTCTACTGAGAATTGCGGCTTGCCCACCTTACCCGGTTTGGTTTTAATCAGAATTACACCATTAGCACCGCGTACTCCATATACAGCTGTGGCAGAAGCATCTTTCAGCACCGTAAACGACTCAATGTCTTCAGGGTCGATATTATTGAAACTACGTTCCACACCATCCACCAATACCAGTGGTTTAGAGTTCTGACCCGCCAGTGTAGAAATACCACGGATCCAAAGATCAGAATCATCATGCCCCGGTTCTCCTGAACGTTGCACAGCTACTACACCCGGCAAACGTCCAGCAATAGCAGAAGATAAATTAGCTGTCGGCATCTTTATATCTTCTATTTTCATAGATGACTGCGCACCTACTACCGACACTTTACGTTGATGTCCGTAAGCCACAACTACCACTTCGTCCAGTGACGATACATCTTCTGCAAGAATTACGTCCAGCACTTTCTGTTTGCCTACTTTTACCTCTTGTGATTTATATCCTATATAGGATACGATAAGAATGGGATTGTTACTCGTCAGTTTCAGATTATACTGACCATTGGTGTCTGTTATGGTACCATTCGTAGTACCTTTTTCCTGAACGCTCACTCCAATGAGCAATTCGCCTTTTTCATCAGACACACGCCCTGTTACAGGAGTACCTTGTGCCCACACTACTGTACTAAATGTTAGCAGTAATGCCAATAGCCACAATGTCTTTGTGTGATGTTTTTCCATTTCAAACAAATTCATGTTACTTTGTTTTTTTTAATTAATACTAAGGTTATCAATCGCCTATATATTCTTATAAGCGGAGGCAAATTAAAAACTTTTAATATTAAGAATATTCCGCAGAAGTGACAAAATTATGTCAAAATAAAAATGCTCATTCATAGAACAGAAAGGAGAAATAAAGCACATTATAAACATCTATATATCAACACATAGCATTCATTTGCGCACAAACAGAGCACAAGTTTGCGCACATTGTATCAAGTTATAATAGCCGCCTTTTCGCCACTTTTATTAAAAAGTTTATTCGTAAGCAGTAGTAAATAAAATCTATACAGACATGAATTCAAATATATCTGTCACCCAAACGACCAAAGAACAGAAGGAATGAAGGAATCCCGAATCATTAACCGAAAGACTTTGAAAAACTAATTTCTTATCAGTCCAAATTCATTCGTTCTACTGTAGTTTTCCTTTCGTTCCACTATAGTTGGACGCAAGAAGCACTATAGTTCCTCTTACACCCAACTATAGTGGAACGAATAAATAAGGACCTCGAAAGACTTAATTATCCGGAATTACTGATCTAAGGATTCGGGTAATACATCCATAAAACTCAATTAGTAAAGAATAAGATAGTGGGGATAGCATTATCGGAGTTGCTCCCGATAATCTTTCGGCGTCATTCCGAATCGGCGGGTAAACTCTTTATAAAAATAGGAACGGCTGGAAATACCAACTTCAGCGATAACATCCTGAATAGAAAGTTCTTCATTCTGCAACAATCGTGCAGCCTTCTCCATCCGATAACTCTTTATCAAGTCACTGGGAGCCGCATTGGATATTTCTTTAAACTTGCGATAGAATTGACGCGGACTCATCGCCATGCGGTCGGCAATTAAGGTTGATCCCAATTCTTCCTGGTCAAGATTTTGTTCTATCACTTGTAACAGTTTCCGGATAAAATCCGCCTGTTCTTCTGTAGTACAAACAATGCGTCCGGCCCAGTCACCAAGCTCTTCCATATAAATCTGCTTTGCCTCCCGAGTACCGTAAATAGCTTTATTGACGGCTTCTTTCAAAAATATAATATCATAAGGAAGTACAATATATGAATCAGCCCACATAATCAATTCACGCTGAATGGACGAACTTACTTTCCAACTTAACATTGGAATAAATGCCGTTTTCGAAAGTTGAGTACGATTCTTATTCACATATTCCAGGAAGTCACTCTCTGCTTTTGCATACATCAACATATCAACTAGTAACAAAGCAGGAGCTGATCTACGTATTTCTTCAAATGCAAGTTGTACACTTTTCACCGGACAAACAACAAATTCATCTGCTAGGAGATCACTTATCAGCCATACCATTTCATCCCTATCCTCCAGCAGAAGAACCGTTTTCTTCCCATGCTCTTCAGTCTCCTTGATGATAGCCGGTTCAAAGGCTAACGTCAATAAATGATCCTTTTCTCTGTCGGCATAGTGGAGCGTGACATGCAGCTGTCTCAAAGCCGCTTGCACAGAAAACAGTAATTGGCGGGTAGTTATCGCCTCTTCTGTTTCCTTACTATCTCTTCTTCCCTCTTCTTCCGAACCGGAAAGTTGCTTATATAATTCCTTCAAAGTATCATCTACAGTAGAGAACTGCAGCAACATCTGTCCTTCCTCTTCCTTTACATCCACTACAATATCCGACTTATGTTTTACTCCGCCAATATAAAGGTAACACCAATAGAGCATACAGCGTAAAGCATTCTTATAAACAGGATAAACAAAGTGTTCTGGTATAGCAAGTTTTACAGAAGATATATCAACGCCCTGTCCTTCCAACACATGCAAGACTTCTATAGAGAGCTCTTTCATGCACATACAACCAGTAATCGCATATTCCGTAGGGAAAAATGACTTAAGTTCTTCTACAGCCAAAGTTCCTGGACGGAAAAGAGTTGCAATAACCGTCTCGTGTACCTGCTCCATAATTCTGAGACGCTGTTCATAAGGGAGATTTTCCGCACGCAGCTGATCACAAGAGCGATAAATGGACGTAAAGCGATTCAGTAACTCACGATTAAGACTGGCGGACTCCGGTAGAGCTTCATTGCTTTCTGCTGTCAACAGCCGCTGCATCATACGCTTCTGGAGAAAATATTTTCTTAATAAATGAATCAGATAACCGGCTATTAATATGAAAAACAGCAAGTAAATGACATAGGCTACCGTAGAAAGATACCAAGGTGGAAGAATGTACAAAGGGATAGAAAACACCTTATATTCCGTATTAAATACATCTTTCTTATAACGGACCTTTAAAACATAGCTACCCGAAGGTATTTCTAGATACGATGCTTCATTTATACTACTAAACGAGGTCCAGTCTTTATCAAATCCGTCCAGCATATAGGAGTACTCCACATCCCCTCCAGTAAGAAAGTCTGGAACAACAAAAGAAAGGGAAAAAGAAGCCTTCGCTCCTTTAAAACTTAACGCTTTGCCACCATCGGTATAATAATCCCCCAGATTAACCTCCTTACGTCCAATCATTAGCTTACGTAATAATATGTTCGGATAGAATTCCGGAGCTGTCGCCACTTCCTTATCCAAATAAAGCAAACCGTCAATGCCTCCAAAGAAAAGACGTCCGGTATAAGGACATTGATAATAGGCATCATCACTAAACTCGCCCACCTGCACACCGGCGGCATAATAATAAGCATGCGAAGAAGTGTTTTTGGGATTATATTTAATAAGTCCACGATTAGTGCCAAGCCATAAAAAACCATTTGCATCCTCCAATATGCCATGAATCATATCATTAAGCAACCCTTGTTCTCTACCGATATAGGAGGCACTGATTTGTTTCTTATTAAAGGTCAAACACACTAGTCCCGATGTTGTTCCTACATACATCCTACCATCTTTAGCACGATGCAGGCTAAGTACATCATCAACAGATTTATGCAATATTTCTTTCAAAGAAATGACTTTATATTCTTCTGTCTGTTTATCAAATCGAATTAACCCTTTTTCCCGGCTTCCCAACCAAAGAATGGAATCTCCTTCAGCTAACATAGGATAAAACATGGTTATCTCTTTTTGTTCATAAAAGAAATGATAACGCTTTTGCGATTTGAGGTGAATCTCCCCTTGTTTCCTCTCCAATATCAATTTACGAAATCCGACCCCAGCTGTAACCGCATAGAGTACGCTGTCATTCTCTTCATAGATATCATGTATTTCGATAATAGGATCTGCAGACTTATCCTCAACACAATGCAAGGCTTTATCTGCAAAAGAATAGTAAAACAGTCCAGGATTACCCGATCCTACCCAAAAGCCATCCATATAACGGCTTTGTTTTAATGAGTATGCTTGAAACTCTCTATTCCAACGGGTATAAGATGAAGCATCCTGCCTGCCTACTGGAGAGTAAACTGTAGTAGCAGAAGCATCCATACCACCTTCATAGTCATGTACATGTAAAAGTCCATCTCCTTTCGTGCCAAACCATAATCCGCCATATTTATCTGTCATGACAGAACGTACCTGCCGACTTAGATTGGATGATAGTTTGCTAAGCATCAGATTAGTGGCTATCGAGTACTTCTTAGCATACATGACAGCTCCCTGCCCATCAGAAGCTACCCAAAGAATATTCTGATGAGGATCGCGGAAAATATCATATATACGTACATTACGGTCCACCACTTCTTCTTCATATTTTTTCGAGGTGCGTAAACGTACTAAACCATTGGTTTGAAAAGCAATTATAATGTCTTCATAAAAAGGAACAATTCCCACAACTTTCCCATATCGTTGCACCAACGAAGAAAGGTTACGAATATAGATTTTAGATCTTCTGGAAATATCATATACATAAAGATCCCGCTCTGCATCCACAAAACAGAGAATGCCATTCTGATAAAATACATTATCGATAGGTTTTGCATGAAAATCAGAAGATGAAACAGTAGGATGGACAGACAATGTATCCAGGTCGAAGCCATCTAATGAACATTGAATCAGACTACCTGTATTCCGTGGAAAAGTCCATAAGACACCATCATCCGTGACAAAAGCACGGTGATCCATATTCTCGACAGGAGTCTCTATATTTTTGAGATGGACAAACTTTTTATGATAAGTATTATAATAAAAGATTCCTTCATTGCTTACTACCCAAGTATCTCCTTTCGGATTGGAATGCAGATAATAATCACCTGTAAAATCATAATATCCCACTACCTGACGCGAATCTTGCGAGAAACGATTAACTCCCAAATGTGTAGTAATCCACAAACAACTGCTATCTGCCTGCTGAATAGAATGAATGACATTGTTACTCAACGTCTTTTTCATTGAGAAATCAGAACGAAAGACCTCGATACCTTTCCCATCATAACAATTCACGCCATCATAAGTGCCAAACCACATCAACCCTGCTTTATCCTGGTAGAGGCAAAGCACAGCACTATTAGAAAGCCCTTGTTGATAATCGACTTTCCGAAAAAGATAAGCATCTTTACCCGCATCAGCCCAACAGACCAACGAACTAATAAATGTAAAAAGGCATAATATCAGACATCTTCTCATTATATTAATAGCAAGTATTATTGTTCATGTCTTATTAAATGAAACGGGAACAAATATACTAAATATAATATAAATGAAACATTAATAAGCAAGAAAAGTAACAAAAGCCATCGGATCGACCATTAGAAAGCTGATACAAATGTTTGGCCTAAATCCAAATATTATTCTACACGCAAGTCCTACAAAAAGGGAAATATAGACGTACGATAAAGAGTTGGATGAAATAAAATCACCATCAAAAAACACGACTTTACCTGATGGTGATTTTATATAAATTCAATGATTTAACTCTAAGATAAATTCATCATCTTCTCTCACAATATACTCCAAACTCTGCAATGGAAGTAGTACCATTAGAATTTAAGACAGTCATTCGTACCGCATCCCCCCAAACCGTATCGAAACGGTGGATTTTCACACGCAGACCGGTAGGAGCCTTACCCTCGTAAAGAAGGTTCCATGTACCACCCGTACGGTATTCCAGACGGTATTCCTGCAAACGGTCATTGTTACGATCCGTAATAACCACCATATTGAAAGGTTTCTCGCGCTCGAAAGTCACCGAATACCAGGGCACCTTCACTTCTGGATTAGAATTCCAGCATGTTCCGAAATCATCATCATTGGCAAAGTCCATGATAGCATAGTCACTGCTCCATGTACCTTCGGCAGGCTGATATTTGGCAATGTTGGAAGAAATAATAGGAGCATCCGCTTCAGGAACCGTTGCCACACGACCATCGTTCTTCCACAGTTTACCTATTTCCTTCAGAGCTCTCAATGCGTTGGCATCCATCAAGCCGTCTCTGTTAGGAGCTACGTTCAGGATAAAGTTACAGTAGGATTTGCCCATCGGGATGATATTATCATTGACCATTTGTGCCGGAGACTTCACAGGGGTAGTCGGGAAACTTTCTTTCCAGAACCAGTTCTGCTGTAACGGCAGGCAAGACAAGGCAGGCAGACGGTTGGTATCTTTCGAGATATGCTGTCCGGCTCCTTGTTCGTAAGACTTGATGTCCGTGTAAAACAAAGCCTCGGCAGGATATTTCGCTGCATTCAGATCCATCACCAGACAGTTAGGCTGGATTGATTTGACCAGACGATAAATATCTTCAAAAGGTACGTCATCGTAAGAGATACGTGACCACGGGGCATCCCAACCGTCAATAATCAAAGCTGTTATTTCACCATAGTTGGTCAACAGTTCGCGAAGTTGCTCCTTGATCATTTCGATATGCTGCGGAGTTATACACTTGGGACGCAGCCGGGCATGCGTATCGAGGATCGAATAATAGAGCATCACTTTCATCCCTTCGGCACGGAATGCGTCGGCGTATTCTTTTACCACGTCACGTTTGAAGGGGCTACTCATTACGCTATAATCTGTCGTTTTAGTATCCCATATACAGAAACCGCTATGATGTTTCGTTGTCAGACATCCGTAGGTCATGTTGGCTGATTTTGCCGCTTTTGCCCATTGTTTGCAGTCCATCCTGACAGGGTTGAAAAGTTCGGGAGCAGCATCCGGGTCCGGCCAGTCCTCATTAAAGAAGGTCGGCATGTTGAAATGAATGAACATACCACAGCGTAAATCAACGAATTCCTGTTGCAGTTGGTGCAACGACTTGGTTTGAGCATTCAAGCATAACACCGAAGTTACACTTAGGATCATCAGTAAAAACAGTCTTTTCATCATCTATTCATTTATTAATTATTAATTAGTTAAGTACATCAGCATCATCAGCTTATACTATCTTATCCACATTCATTCTCAGTCTCTCTGATACTTCATCCACATTCCACCTTTCGAAGTGGCTTCCGTATCGGGACACAAAAGATAGATGTAGAATTTATCTCCTGCACTCTGACGGTCGTGACGAACGACAAAAAGTCCTTTCTCATTGAACCAAGTATCTATAAGGTCTTTACAGTAAGCATTTATCTCGGCCACTTCCGTCGCATTAAGAGTACCGCCGCCACAGGTCTGTCCGCTGCCGGATATGTTCTTAAATAGGACACGGTCTTTATCGGAATTATTCATCAGGATGCTTGCTCCTTCTTCACTGCTCGGGAAAGCGAGGTTTGCAAACCACCATGTCCAGATAACGAGCGGTCTTTGTTTCGGACTTCCACTCCATCCGTAGTCATAACTCATGGCATTTATATCGGCGATTGTTCCGCCGGAGCTTGTAGCCTGTCCGCCTGTTCCCGCCCATATTTCATCGCAAGCGGCACCGTGATCCTGCGCTTTTCCGAGTGTAAATTTTCCTCCGGAAGTCACATAGTCGAAGTCATTGACCGCTCCCTTGTTGGAGGTCAGGGTTACATTTGACATACCGTCTACCGCCACCGCATCACCGGTGCAGTCAATGGCTTTGAAGGCATAAGTGGCTCCGTTCACCGATTTAATCTGTTCCACCGGCGTATCCAGTTTGAAGATTTGCCCTTCTTTCGTCAATTTCGATTCATAGTATTGCGTATGGCCGTTCGCATCGTTTCCATCTTTGTTTTCAATCGTTATTACTTTGACAGAAAGATCGTTGACACCATTCAGTACCAGGCCATAATAACCGATAAAATTGCCGGAAGCGTCACAGATGGACTGATTATCCAATAAGTTTTTCTCGAAGAGTTCGGTAAAGTCCGCTTTTGAAGCGACTTTACCATCGATGTATGCCTGTGTAGTCGGCTGCAGTTCAATGGTATTGCCGGTAGATTCACCGTATAAGTTCAGCTGCGGTGCCTCTCCTTCTGCCGGAATCTCTGATACGACAAACTTGGTATCTACAAATTCACTTCCCAGGTTTTGCAGATGGACATCGCAATTCTCAATATCCAGTGCCACTTCCTTACCTTTGGCAGAGAATGATGTTTTTCCTTCTACCGCCATCTCCAGAAAGTCCGAATCCAGTGTTACTGTTCCGTCTTCATGAAACTGGAAGTAAAACTCGTGTCCCTGATAGTCGGCTTTCCAACAGCCATCGGCTGTGCCATACAATATTTCTTTAACGGAGGAAGCCTTCAGACGGTCACCCTCTCCGTAGCCCACGTCATTCAAATCCAAGGTATTGCAACTCCAAAAGCCCGTGCACAGCACAGCTAATGCAAATAATACTTTCTTCATCATAGTTGTTTTTTAAAGGTTGCTCTATTAGTTATTTTGCAGGAACGCTTCCACCTCTGTCTTGTATTCGTTCCAGAGTTCTTCCATCGTAAGGTCCGGATAGCTCTCCTTCAGGATATACTTCACTGCATCCTCCAGGCTCCACTGGTTGGTCAGTTCGTCCATCAGCACCGTCCACGGCAACATACGCACGAAGTCGCCATTATAAAGACGCAGCCAGCTCATAAAAGCACCGGAAGTATTGTAGTCAACCTGCCAGACAAAGTATTTATCACTCTGCGGATTCCGGTAAGACTTGGCGATAGCGGCCTGATACTCTTCTTTTTGCGTAGCCAGAATATATCCTTTGCTCGCTACTTTCACAGCGTCCGGCCATCCTTCCTGATATCCCTGCCGGTCACAATCCTGCACACCTTCCATGATATATTTTCCTTGTTTGGGCATCCACTGCACGCAGTGTCCCATCTCGTGCATAAACACATGCTGCATGTCCGGCAATTTCCACCACGCATCGTTCGGATTGCTTTCCGAAGCCGGATAAACAATGCCTCTTCCTTCGTTATGGGTGGGATAATCTATCGCATACGCTCCTCCGGTCTGGTCTTTCTTGATAAAGACACGCAGTTTGCTGTAAGGGTCGAAAGCCAGATTATAGGGGTCGAATGACATGGCCGCACAATCCATATAATACCATTTCCGGAACTCTTCCTGAGTAGCAGCCTCGTCTCCGTTACCTATCAGATTATACAATGCAGAAACGGGACGTATCTCCGAATCACTCTCAAAGGAAATCTGAACTTGTGCCGCCTGGCTGGTTTTAAAATACTGCCAGGCAGCATAGTTCATATCCACTTGAAGTTCATACTTATCCGCCTGATCGCTCAGATTCGTCCAGTCACTTGTCTGCCGGGCACCGTCGGCATCTTTGTAGATAGAGCGGAAACGAAGTTCCTCTACACCGTAACGGTCTGTAACCACTACTGTACGATATTTACTCAGACGCAGAGTGGTCGGCTCGTTGCCATAGTCCCGCCTTTTCACAGTCAGGTTGCCAAAATCACCGACATTCGGTATCATGACGCGCTTTATCTTTTTGCCGGAGAGCAGGGAGTTGAATTCTACTTCCACTCCCACATATTCATCTCTCTTTTCCCAGCCGGAGTTACTGCCGTCCCACGTGAGGTAAAGTTCATTCAGCACCTCATCATATTTCGCCTCTTTGAGAGGGGCAGCTGCGTATCCGGCTACGGTATTCCCGTCTTTCAGTACAGGCTGATAATCTTTATAGATGTCAGGAGTTGCGAAGCTGTCTTCCTCACCGTAGCAGGCAGCCAGTGTCAGTGAGACAAACAACCCGAAAGCTATATCTTTCCAATGTTTCATAATCTTCTTGTTTAAGCGTTATTGTTCGAATATCGTATTACCATCCCAGGTTTTGTACCAGCAACGGGATACGACGGAGGTCATCATAAGGTATCGGCATGAAATATTGCTTTTTCGTAAATGCCACACGAGTCTCAAAAGAGGTTCTTTCGAAGAATGCCGGATAATCCTTGTCCATATTCATACCGTATACTTTGCCTCCTTCGCCTCCGGTGTGATATGCCGGATAGATCCAATGTTCGGGGTCATTCTGTCCTTCCGCCACTTTCCAGCGACGCACATCGAAATAGCGGTTCCATTCGAAGACTAGTTCAACCAGACGTTCGCGGCGGATACGGTTCAGCAGGTCGGTCTGTGTCTTCGGACAGGTTATCTTGCCGGCTGTTGCGGTAAATGTATATTCGGGAATGCCTGCACGGACACGGATTTTATTCAGATAAGTCAGGGCATTGTCGAGATCGCTGCACATACAAAGTGCTTCGGCATATCCCAAATACATATCTGCCAGACGAAGTACCGGAGAGAAGTGTTTCGAACCGTTGTTGTTGGAGGCTTTCGCACCCCGACGGATCAAGTATCCCGAATCCGGACAGTCGCCGGAGGCTTTGGACTTGCCGCAGGTTCCGTTTGCACCGTTGGTGAAGTCTGTGCGCATTTCCTCATTGTACTTACCTTCGTTCAGCCAGATAGAGCCGCTATAGGTAATATTCACATAAAAGCGCGGTTCACGGTCTTTCCACTGTTTCAGCACTTTGGACTTATCGGCGTCAAAGTAAAGACGGGAAGGGTTGTTGGGATCGTAATATCTTCCGGATGTGAAGTTGTTGGCACCCGGTATACCCTCAAATTTATCATAGCCGGGATCTTCTTCGATGGTCAGTCCGTCTTTTGTAAAGAACAGGTCTACCGTTTCCTGTGTTGTATAATAGCCACCGCCGCCAGTCACGTCGGTATCCTGGAAGTCGGTAAACTTAGGACATACCCAGTAAGTATAGTCGTACAAATCTCTCAGCTTCACAAAAATCAGTTCATCAACAGCTTCCCAGGTTGTGGTGAAAAACTCGCCCGCAGCCCTGCACGAAGCATAAGGGTCCAGCTTTCCATTCGTATAGACTTCGGTCAGCTTATATCCCTGTCCGGTGGCGAAGGTCATAAACCGTTCATACGCATCGCGCGTCTGAGTCCATTTGGAGTGATCTTCGGTCTGGGGGAAAAGTTGTTTGCCGTCTTTATTCTTGACTGACGCCTGATCTGTATT
The DNA here is from genome assembly GCF_001811315.1 of Bacteroides sp. HMSC067B03. Classification (NCBI taxonomy): domain Bacteria; kingdom Pseudomonadati; phylum Bacteroidota; class Bacteroidia; order Bacteroidales; family Bacteroidaceae; genus Bacteroides; species Bacteroides sp. HMSC067B03. The sequence continues at coordinate 69,812 of NZ_KV804364.1, forward strand.
TCCGTTGAAAAGCGGACTTGCCCAATAGAGGTACAGCTTTGCCTTGAGTGCCATACAAGTGGCGACATCCATACGTCCCAGGTTTGCCTTCCCGGCTCTCTGGAGCAAATCGCCGGAATCAATAGCGCTCTGCAATTCCGTAGCAATGAAGTTTACGCATTCGTCTACCGAATTACGTTCTTTAATCAGCTCTTCCAATGAAGCGTCCAGAGGAATGGGATCTTCGCCAATCAACGGAATGGGACCGTAAAGGCGCAGCAATTCAAAATAATAGTATGCCCGCAATGCACGTGCTTCCGATTTCCACTTTCCACGTGTAGAGGCGGCGGCTTCTGTACATTTATCTACGTTCTGGATGAACGTACTTGCTTTGGCTATTGCCTGATAGTACTTTGAGAAGTATTCACTTGCCTGAGCTGAAGCGGAGTTAAAGGAGCCGTTGGTCCATTCCGCATACGTTTTGTTCCAGCGGTTTGCTCCGTCCAACGATGCTTCCGTAAAGATACCTCCGTAGGTGTTCGGATGAATGGCATCTGTCACTTCACGCACGTAGCTGTATACATTGTTCAGATATTCTTCCGTCCTTTGCTTGGAGGCAAACGTTTCGTCCAGTCCAAACTGTACACCGGGAATCGGTTCAAAGAAATCACTGCAAGCAGTCAGTCCGACACACATCGATGCAGCCAACAGGTATTGTTTTATTCTATTCTTCATAACGATTATTTGACTTTAGGGTTAAAAACTAAACTTGACTCCGACCGAATAGCTGGATACATTCGGATAAGCTGTTCCGTTGCTCGTATTCAGTTCCGGGTCCCACAGCTTGAAGTTAGAGAAGGTAAGCAGATTCGTACCCATGAGGTAGACGCTTGCACTTTTGAGGAAACATCTGTCCAGCAGCTTTTTCGGTATATTGTAGGATATGTTCAGTTGCTTCAGACGCAGGAAGCTGACGTCTTTCACCCACCACGAACTTTTCTGAACATTGTTCGTGTTGGCGTCACTGCCGACATACATGCGCGGATAGAACACATCCTGATTGGTCGGATCGTCGGGACTCCAACGGTCGTGGATGTTGGCAAAGACATTGTCACGGCCTTCGTCATCCCAGAAAGGCTTGATACAAATGCCGTCCAGATAGCGGTCGGCCTGTCCGGTTCCCTGAAACAGGGCGCTGATAGAAAAGTCTCCGATCTGTAGGTCGGCACCGAATCCGTAATAGATTCTGGGGACATCACCGCGTCCGATGACCGTCTTGTCATAGTTGTCAATCACACCGTCTCCGTTCAAGTCCCGGTATTTGATATCGCCTACATGTACGGTTCCGAACTGGGTGGCATGGTCTTCAATCTCCGCCTGACTAGTAAAGAGTCCGTCGGCTATGAATCCCCAAGTCGCATTTACATTCGTACCGCGTGTCTCCATCCAAGGATAGTCTACCGGCGGTTCGTCGTTCTCTATAATCTTGTCTTTATTGAAAGTCAGATTGCCACGTACCGTAAGGAATGTCTTCTTGCCCAGCCGTTGTGTATAGTCCATCGCTACCTCGATGCCTTTGTTTTCTACGACACCCAGATTAGCATAAGGGTTTTCGATCCATCCGGCGTAGCTGGGGATTGTACTGCGTTGCAGGAAAATATTGTCGCGACGTTCCTTGAAAAGATCGACTACAAAGGACAGATTATCATTCAGAAACTTGATATCGATACCCAAGTCTTGCTTTCTGGATTTAGACCAAGTGACATTTACACCGTACTTTTCTTCTCCATAACCGTTGGCACTTGTATAATTGGTTCCGAACATGGTTCCTGTCAGACCGGTGAACACACCCTGATACATGAAGCGTCTGCCTGTTGCGGTATCACTGCCGACCCATCCGTCTGTATAGCGGAATTTCAGGAAGGAAATGTATTTGCGGACCGGATTCCAGAAAGATTCATTGGAGACTGCCCATCCCAGACCAAAAGCGGGGAAGACACCATAACGCTTGCCCGGGCTGAAGTTCTCCGAACCATTGATACCGAGATTGAATTCTGCGAAGTAACGGTCGTTCCATGAATAAGTAGCACGTCCGGCAAAACCGCGTTGCTTGTAAGGCATACCGCCAATGACATCCGTCGCATTCAAATCCCAATATACTTTCTGATTGTAAAGCAACAGACCTCCTACCCGATGAGCACCGAAACTACGGTCATAATTCAAGGATGCTTCCGTATATACCGTGCGGCTGCTCCATTGCTCCGGTGTCTGGAGTGACAGGCTGCCGTCCGCTTCTTTCAGCACCGAGTAGAGGTAATCGCCTGTTTCTTCATCAAACAAGGTGTCTTCTATCCAGATTCCGTTTTCGTCCGTTTTACCGGCAAAGGTGTACATCGGTTCGTTCCGGTTATACTTTCTCTTACGTGAATTGTAAGTATCGAAAGCTACCATCGCAGAAGCGGAAAGTCCTTTGCTCCACTTCCAGAAATCCAAGTCCTGCTTCACGCGGATATTAGAATTTAACTGGCTGGAAAATTCATCATAATAACCTCCGCGAGCCAGCAGACCGTAAGGGTTGAACTTTTGCTGTGAGTTGATACCGGACACGGTACCGTTGGGCAGCAACAAAGGATAAATAACCGGATTCACATCCATACAGGCTGCGTACAGTGAGCTGGTACTGCTCTGCGGATAATGTCCCTGTCCCAGATAACCGGAAAAACCCAGATCAACCGTCGTTTTGGAAGTCGGCTTCAGATTCAGGTTGGAGGTGAAGTTATAACGGTCGTACTTCATCTGAGTATTGTAGTTCTCCAGCTTGAAGTTGCGGGTCATACCGGTTTCTCCATAGTAACTCAATGAAGCATAGTAGTTTGCATTAGGCACACCCCCACGGATATTAATATTCCCGCGACGGTTGTGTCCCCAGTCGTTGAACAGGTTATCTGCCCAGTCGATGGCCGGATACAGGTAAGGATTATACAAACGGGGATTGTCATTCGGCAATAAACCGTTGGACTTCTTTGTCGCTTCGATATAAGCAGCCGAGTATTTAAGTGTACCGCTTGTATTCATCTGCGCCTCGTTACGTGCATCCATGTAAGTGTAGGCATCTGCCATATCTACCTTCTTGGTCAGACGGGTAAAACTTTCGTAATAGTCCACACTAAACTGCGGTTTGCCTACTTTACCGGGTTTGGTTTTCACGATCACGACTCCGTTGGCACCACGTACACCATATACTGCAGTGGCGGAGGCATCTTTCAGCACTGTAAACGATTCGATATCTTCAGGGTCGATATTGTTGAAACTACGTTCTACCCCATCAACGAGTACAAGCGGACTGGAACTCTGCCCGAGCAAGGAAGATAAGCCACGAATCCATATATCCGATTCATCGTGACCGGGTTCGCCGCTACGCTGAACGGCAACTACCCCGGCAATGCGTCCGGAAATAGCAGAAGACAGACTTGCAGCAGGCATCTTAATGTCCTTCACATCCATCGTAGACTGAGCGCCTACCACGGATACTTTACGCTGATTGCCATAACCCACTACTACCACTTCATCCAGTGACGACACATCTTCCGCCAAAACAACATCTACGATTTTTTGCTTTGCTACCTTTACCTCTTGCGGCTTATATCCTATATAAGATATGAGCAGAATAGGATTCCCTGTTGAAAGCTTCAAGGTATACTGACCGTTCATATCGGTAATGGTACCATTCGTTGTACCTTTTTCCTGAACACTCACCCCTATGAGCAGTTCTCCTTTTTCATCAGAGACACGGCCTGTGACGGAACTTCCTTGCGCCCATACTGTTACGCTACACGTAAGTAACAATAGCAGTAGCCATAATGACCTGATGCGATGTTTTTTCATTTCAAACAAATTCATACTACTTGTTTTTAATTAATTAATAAGGTTATCAAATACGTTTATCACGTTGATGCAAATTAAAGGAATAGACGAGGAAACCGAATACTCTTGTACGCCAAAAAGCAGGGAGGAAAAAGAATGTCTGTTTAAAGTACAAATGGTAAAACAGAGTACAGCATAGCACTCTATATATCAACAATATAGATAGTCCTTTTGAAAAAGAGAGTACAAGGGCGTTTTCCATGACAAACAGCATAGTCCAGCATAGAATTGAGTCTTTACCGACAGCCTGTACCCGACTGCCGGTCCGGTCTTATTCCTCATTCCCGGCCCTTACGTCCGTCATTCTCCAGAGTTTTTTCTCTGTACACTTTCGGAGTCATGCCGAACTTACGGGTAAATTCCTTATAGAAATAAGCACGGCTGGAAATACCGACATCAGCAATGACTTCCTGTATCGACAACGCTTCATCACGCAATAACCTGGCAGCCTTTTCCATCCGATAGTCTTTAATCAGATCACTTGGAGACATTCCTGATATCTCCTTCAGTTTACGGTAAAACTGACGGGGACTCATCAACATCTGCTCCGCTACAAAAGTAGATCCCAAATCTTCGCGATCCAGATTCTGCTCTACCACCTGCAGGAATTTCCGAACAAAATCTGCTTGCTCAGCAGTAGTACAGACAATGGAATTGCTCCAGCCCTCCAGCTCTTCCAGATATACCTGTCTGGCTTCCCGCTTCCCATAGAATGTTTTATGAATAGTTTCTTTCAGGAAGGGTATGTCATAAGGAAGGACAAGATAGGAATCTGCCCACAAAATCAGTTCGCGTTGCATAGACGTACTGACTTTCCAGGTCAGCATCGGAATAAATGCAGTCTTTGAAAGCATTGAACGATTCTTATTGATGTATTTCATGAAAGTGCTCTCCGCATCGGTATACATCAGCATATCTACCAGAAACAATGCCGGAGCTGAAGTATGCATCTCATCAAATGCCGCTTGTATACTTCTCACCGGACGTACTTCATACTCATCGGATAGTAGTCCGCTTATCAGCCAAATCATCTCCTCTCTGTCTTCCAGTAATAAAACCGTTTGACGAGTTTCGTTCTGCTCTGCGATAGCAGCCGGATCAAAAGTAATGGTCAGCCTGTTCACCTGCTCTGCATCAGTGGCATAAAAGAGAGTGCAGTTTTGCTGTTTCAATGCCGAAAAGACGAAACGCTGCATCGTCCTGATACGGAACTGGTCATCCGAATCTTTTCCTTTTACGGGCAAAGGTTCCTGATCGGATAGTACATCATACAATCCCTTTACCGTATGGTCGGAGGAAAAAAACGACAGCAGCATTCTGTTATCTTCCTCTTTTGCGGTCAGAGACACTTCCGCCCCGTTCCGGCTGGCTATATAGAGGTAACTAAAATAAAGAATACAGCGTAATGCGTTTTTATAGGCAAGAAAAGTAAAACTGTCCGGGATATCCAGACGAATGAGAGACATATGGTAACCTTCCTTTTCCAGTACACGATGTACTTCTTCCGCCAATTTCAACATATACAGCCGGCCCGTAACAGAAAATTGCAACGAGGACAACAGGCGGAAGCACTCATCTCCGACACCAACGCCAAAAAGCAATGCCATGACGGATTCACGAATCTGATTTACTTTCGCAGTATGCTCAACCGGTGAAAGACTCTTGTCATTCAACCGGTCGCATGCCTGATAAATAAGAGTACAATTGTCGAGTACTTCACGTTCTTTATAACTGTCTGCCACCAGAGAAGTGTTACGGTGCTCCGTTTCCAGTAATTCCTGCAACACCCGTTCGTGACGGAAATACTTGCGGAACAAGTGAATCACATAGATCGTCAATACAAGCCCCAGCAGCAAATAAATAATATATGCATACACCGTCAGATACCAGGGCGGCAGAATGTAAACCGGAATGGAAAAGGTTTTGTATTCCGTAGCAAATACATCTTTCTTGTATCGTACCTTAAAGAGATAGTGCCCGGAGGGAACATTAAAATAGGATGCTTCGTTGACACTGCTGAAAGCTCCCCAATCCTTGTCATATCCCTCAAGTATGTATGAGTATTCCACGTCACCGCCACTGGCATAATCGGGCACCACAAAGAAAAGGGAGAAAGACACCTTCGCACCTTTCATTTCCAGACCTTTCCTGTCGGGCAAATAGTGGTCCTGCAGATTGACAGATGTCTTCTCAATCACTAACTTACGCAACAATATTTCCGGATAATATTCGGGGACCGCAGAAACTTTCTTATCCAAATAAAGCAATCCATCGATTCCTCCGAAGAAAAGGTTACCGGTATAGGGACAATGATAATAGGCATCATCACTGAACTCTCCGATCTGTATGCCGCCACTATAATAATAAGCATGCGAGAATGAATTATCCGGATTGAACTTGATAAGCCCCCGGTTAGTCCCCAGCCAGAGTAATCCGTTATCATCTTCGAGAATACTATGAATCATGTCATTAAGCAATCCATGTTCGCGTCCGATATAGTCCGCTTCAAGCTTGCGTCCTCTAAAGGTGACACGCACCAAACCGGAGGTAGTACCTACATATAATTGATCTTTTTTATACCAATGCAGACAGAGAATATCATCAACCGACTTATGCAACATTTCATTCAATGAGTAAATCTGATACTCATCCGTCTCTCTGTTGAAGCGTATCAATCCCCGCTGCCGACTGCCTAGCCACAATAAGGAGTCACCTTCGGATACCATACTATAAAAAAGATTGAGTTCCTGCTGCTCATAGAAGAAACGATAATGCTTGCTCGACTTTATCCGAATATCTCCCGGTTTACCTTTATCAAGTATCACTTTACAAAAGCCACTTCCTGATGAAGCTACATATAATGTAGTATCATTCGCTTCAAATATAGAATGTACCTCATCTATCTCCTGTGTCTTTTCCAACGTAAGTTCATGCAATCGTCCATCGTCAAAAGAATAATAACATAGCCCCGATGATGAACCAGTACCTATCCAAAATCCATTCATATAACGGCTTTCCGTCATGGCATACACTTGAAATTCCCGATCCAGTTTGACATAAGAAGACACATTCTGCTTGCCATCAGGTGAATAAATTTCTGCATTGGCAACCTGTACACCATCGCGATAATTCCGGATGTGCAACAGCCCGTCCCCTTTGGTGCCAAACCAAAGCCCTCCATACTTATCGGTCAAAACAGATCTTACCTGCCGACTCAGATTCGGTGACAGACTATTCAGCATCACATTGGTAGCAATGGAGTATTTCCTTGAATACATAATTGCTCCTTGTCCGTCAGACCCTATCCACAATACTCCCTGTCGGGGATCATTATAGATGGCAAAAATCCGTATATTACGATTGACTACTTCTTCGGCATATTTCTGTGACATGCGCAGACGTATCAGCCCATTTGTCTGGAAAGCAACCATAATATCTTCATGGAAAGGTACAATACCGGAAATTGTCCCATACTTCCGCACCATATCGCCAATGTTACGTATATATATCTTCGACTTTCTGGAGATATCATATACAAATAAATCCTTATCGGAATCATAGAAGCAGAATACGCCGTTCTGGTAACAGACGTATTCTATCGTTTTCGAGTGGAAACGGGAAGGGGTGACATCAAGCCGGGTACTCAACGTATCCTGATCAAAAGAACTCAAAGAAAAACGGTAAAGATCGCCGCTCTGATAAGGGAAAAGATATAACTCGCCCTCATCCGTCACAAAAGCACGGGTATCTACCTTCAGCATATGAATGTCCGGCATCGGCACATTGACAAAACGACGATGATGGGTATTATAATAGGAAATCCATCCATACCCCAAAGCCCAGGTATTCCCCTTCGGATTGGAGTGAATTACAAAATCACCGCCGAACTCATAGTTACAAATCACTTGACGCGAATCTTTGGAGAAACGGTTGGCACCTAAATGAGTGGTAATCCACAAGCAACTACTGTCAGCCTGCTGGATAGAATGAATGACATTATTGCTCAAAGTCTTTTGTTCCGAAAAGTCCGAACGAAAGACTTCCATACTTTTCCCGTCGTAACAGTTTACACCATCGTAAGTACCAAACCACATCAACCCCTCATTATCTTGAAAAAGGGACAATACAGCACTATTAGATAACCCTAACTGATAATCCACCTTGCGGAAAAGATAAGTATCCTTTACATTATCAGCCAAGACAGCAAATGAATGAATCAATATAACAAAGATCAGGAGTAAGTATTTTTTCATAGCATATTGATAACTAAACAGATGTATAATGTGACAAAGGTATATTTTCAGTCGCAGATTTCCAAAACTTTCTTCTGTCTTCGCCAAGACAACTCCTATATTAACAGTTAAAACGGAACAGGAGACCATAAAAAAGGAGAACTTATAAATAAGCTCTCCCTTCTCTATATCTTCACAACAAATAAATCGTTGTCTACTTGGCTAGTTCATTGATTACATCCATAATCTTCTGTCCGATCTCCTCAGCAGCCTCCATTGTGGAAGCCTCGCTATACACACGAATAATCGGTTCCGTATTACTCTTACGCAGATGTACCCATTTATCCGCAAAGTCAATCTTTACACCGTCGATATCATTGATTTCTTCGTTCTTATAGATTTCCTTTACTTTAGCCAGAATAGCATCTACATCAATCTCCGGAGTCAGGTCTACACGGTTCTTGGCGATGAAGTAAGGAGGATAAGTAGCGCGAAGTTCGCTCACTTTCTTTCCTTCATGAGCCAGATGGCTGAGGAATAAAGCGATACCTACCAAAGCATCACGTCCGTAATGGCTGGCCGGATAGATTACTCCACCGTTTCCTTCACCACCGATTACGGCATTTGTAGCTTTCATCTTGGTTACTACATTTACTTCTCCTACAGCTGAAGCGCTATATTCCATTCCATATTTGCGAGTTACATCGCGCAACGCACGGGTAGAACTCAAATTAGAGACCGTATTACCCGGAGTATGCTTCAATACATAATCGGCTACAGTCACCAATGTATATTCTTCACCATACATGACACCGTTCTCGCAAATCATAGCCAGACGGTCAACATCCGGATCTACCACAAAAGCAACATCGGCTTTTCCACCTTTCATCAGGTTCATGATATCACCCAAGTTCTTTTCAAGCGGTTCAGGATTGTGCTGGAAATTTCCAGTGGGTTCGCAATAGAGTTTCTCTACATGCTTCACGCCCAGACGTTCTAAAAGTTCCGGAAGGATAATACCTCCTACAGAGTTCACACAGTCGATAGCTACACGAAAATCAGCTTTCTTGATCGCTTCTACATCCACCAAGTCGAGAGCCAGCACACTGTCAATATGTTTTTGATTGTAAGTCAGATCTTTGCGATAAGAGCCCAGGTGGTCTACATCGGCATAATCGAATTCTTCAGCCTCAGCAATGCGAAGCACTTCGTTACCTTCTTCCGCATTCAGAAATTCGCCGTGTTCGTTGAGTAGTTTCAGTGCATTCCACTGTTTGGGATTATGAGAGGCTGTCAAGATGATACCGCCACAGGCACCTTCCATCGTCACAGCTAATTCTGTAGTCGGAGTGGAAGCCAGATCAATGTCTACAACGTCCCATCCCATTCCCATCAATGTACCAACAACTACGTTTTTTACCATTTCACCAGAGATGCGGGCGTCGCGTCCCACTACAATCTTGTTGCTTTGCGCTTTGCAGGTCTTACGAATCAAAGTAGCATAAGCCGAGGTGAATTTTACAATATCAAGCGGATTTAGTCCCTCACCCGCTGTTCCGCCAATAGTTCCGCGGATTCCAGAGATAGATTTGATTAGAGTCATAGGTTTTTAACTAAGATTTATATTGGTGTTTTAATTCAGTGCTTTGCTGAATGTCCAAATATCATAATAGTATGGATTGACGTATTGTTGCGCTGACGAATGTCCTACCTTGGAAGGAACGATCAAACGTACGTGAGCATAGTTGCGCACAAACGGTAACGCCAGCAACCAGCCTGCAGGTACGGCTGTTGACTGGTAGTAGCTTGCCCAGTAATAGTCCATCTGAATGAAAGTACCATACACATAGCTGCCTTCAGCTACATAACGGAATACAGCAGGATTCGTATAAAGCTGATTTGCATCTCCCCACTCTTCCAGAAAAACATTGAAACAAGTAGTGTCACGTGCCATTATATCTTCCTCGATATAACGAACACAAATCTCATTGTTGTTTGCAAAAGTATCCGTTTTGTTTTCAGCACTTCCACGATCTACAATCTGCATATATACACCATCGGAAAGGGCTACATATTCATTCCGGTCCAAATTGGTGACAGTATCATTCTTCTCAAATTCGTCCTGTGAAATGATCCGGATTCCTTTATCCTTGATGAATTTATTCACCGCATTCTTTTCGTCCTCCAACATTTCAGCGTAAGTCTTTGAATCGTCGCATGCCTGGAATATACCTCCGGCTGCCAACAAAGAGAGAAATAAAAATACAAGTTTCTTCATTATCTGTTATTTAGCTATATTCTGCACAAATGTATCTCAAATTCATTGAAAGATGAAAGGGGAAAGTTGAAAGTTGGTAACTTTTAACCTTTCTCTGTCTACTTTTAACCTTCCATTCTTAGCTTTTGGCTGTCAACAAAGGTTTATATTTCTCCAGTGCCTGTTCGAAAACGGCTTTCGCCTCCTCTATCGTTCCGAAAAATTCACCGCCCGAAGCGTTCAAATGACCACCCCCATTAAAGAATTCGGCAGCGAGCTGATTGCATGGGAAAGTACCGACTGAACGAAGAGAAATCTTGATCATCGGCTTCTCTGTATCTTCCCGCAAGAAACAGGAGAAACAAACGTTTTTGATTGTGAGGGGAATATTCACAAAACCCTCACTATCACCTTTTATATAGTCAAACTTACTTTGTTCTTCCTTTGTCAGCGATATCAATGCGGCATTGTAATCTGAGTAAACCACCATATTTGACAACACATACCCCATCAGACGCAATCTGCTCTCCGAATAAGTATTGTACACTTTGCGATAGATATCGTCTTTATCAATCCCTTTTGAAAGGAGTTCGCTGATGATAAAATAGATCTCGCGATTGTTGGAATTGTAGGTAAAACCACCTGTATCCGTCATCATACCGGTATAGATACATTCTGCGCCTTCCTTTGAGATATCACTAAAGTACCCCATACGACAAATCAGACGAAATATCAATTCTGAAGTGGAAGATATCTTAGGATAAGACATGGTGATCTTACAGAATTCTTCGGGATAAAGATGATGGTCGATCATCACTTTGCGCGCGGGAGAAGCAGCAACAGCATCTGCCATGTCATCAATACGCTTTAAGGCATTAAAATCCAGACAGCAGATCACATCAGCTTCGGCAATCAGTTTGTCCGCAAAGTCTTTATAGCGATCATATAAAAGGATGTCCTTACTTCCCGGCATCCAACGCAGGAAATCGGGGAAAGCGTTAGGAACAATTACATTTACTGTTTTCTCTTGTGAATCGAGAAAGTGATAAAGCCCCAGTGAAGAGCCGATAGCATCGCCGTCGGGCGATACATGAGAAACGATTACTATTTTGTCAGCGCGTTCAAACCATTTTGTAAAATGGTCGATTTTAGCCTGTTCGATTACTTTAGTCAACATACCATATTCTTTTTCGAGTTGCAAATGTACGATAATTCTTTGTACTTAGAGCAAAAACCGCACAGAACCTTCTTCGGACAAAGAGAGAAAATGTAAACCCAGCCTCTCACATTCCTCCCGGAAGAGCCGTTTGCGATCATCTGAGAGGGAAGCATCCAATAGGATAAAGGATGGAGAAAAAAGTCTGGTCAGTTCTTCCAGACGACCACTATAACCTTTGCACAAGTACATGTAATTAATAGATAACGGTGAAACGGCAGATTTGTTTCGCCAACGATTGTCAGTCACCATGCAAATGCGACAACCGTGATAAAATACGATCTGCTGATGACGGGAGAAATCAACTCCCTGACAATCAGTCGTAATTTCTACCGGAGGCAGGAGTTGATGACGACTCCAATAATTAGCAGCTACCATCTGCAATCGATGCTTATCTGGCAAAGTATCAGCATAGCTCAACCAAGAGCGCCTGTCCTCTCCGATGCAATGCACCACCGGACAACCACGGACATTATAAAATACAAGGCTTGAATGAGGACGGTCATACCCATACATTACTGTGTGACAGATACCCAGACACAACAGGAAAGAAAGACAAATGACTAAGTTCCGGAATCTCCGGGTCTTTGAATAATAAAAGAAGAGTAGAAAGAATATATAGATGCCCAGTACTTCCAACTGATAAACCCAGATACCATCCAAAGAGGCATAAGGCAGTTGTTCAATCCATCGGACAAAACCATTCAGCGCTTTCAATAAGAATCTGGCTACTTCTGCCACAAGGTACTGAACGGCAGGCAACGGAGTCAGACAAAGCATAAAGACGGTAGTATATAAAGCCAGGGTTACCAAAGGAATAACCACTAAATTAGTCAGCAGGAAATGAGTGGAAAAGCGGGAAAAATAAAGCAGCACAAGTGGGGCGGTCCCTATTTGCGCCGCTATGGATACGCTCATCAATCCCCATACATATTTTCCTATTCGGTTCTTCACAGGTAACAGCCGACCGACAGGCTTCTGAAGCAACAAAATAGAAAGCACCGCGAGAAAAGATAATTGAAAACCAATATCGAATAACCAGGCCGGATTACCAAGCAACATTACCCATGCAGTAGCAGCCAGTGTATTCAAAGACAATGACCGCCCCCCAAACAGATCAGCAATTGTCAAAATTGAAAACATACTTACTGAACGGACTACAGATGGAGACAGTCCCGTAAAAAAGGCAAAAGACCACAATAAGACAAGAAGCAGCACGGAACGGAAATATCGGATGCCCCGCCACCTCCGTACAAGAGGTTTCAGAAGAAGAAAGAACAAAGCATATAAAAGTCCGATGTGCAAACCGGATAAAGCTAAAATATGACTGGCACCGGATACAGAATAGCTTTCACGGATAGATTCGCTCAAATCGGCTTTTTCTCCTACAGTCAGCGCAGAGAGTACAGCCAACTCATCTCCTTCAAATCCCAGCTTTCGATAAAGGTCAATCACCTTTTCCCGATAAGAAATGGCAGTATATTGGATGAAATGAAGAAAACCGGAAGCATGAGAAGAAGTCACGGCGGATGACGACAACCACACCCACTTTCCAGAGGGTACATAGCCCGTTCCACTAATACCATGCCGCATCAAATACCGGACATAGTCAAATTCATCGAAATTCCCCCCATTGACAGGTGGAGAAATACGGACAGATATAAACAGTTCATCTCCCACCTTCAATTGAGTGACCAATGAATCTTTCTGTAAGTAAAGAATCGCCTTCCGTCCTATCGGACATACGTATGATGAATCATGCTGTCCTTCAAGCCATACCCTACAAAGCAAAGTTCGTTCTTTCGCTTCAGGAGTATCCGTTAACTGTACCCGATAGACAGTTTCCTTTTCTGGAAAGTCATACACCGTTTGTTTTAATTGCCAGCTGATACTTCCCCATCCTCCTGCGAAACAAAGAGCAAAGACAGAAACTCCGAAACACCACCGGAGAGAATAACGCTCCAAGTAATAAAAAGCAATGGACAGACCGGTAAAGAGACAAAAGGCCAGAATGCTCCAAAGTAGCTCCGCCGATTGATCAAAGAACCAATCTCCACAAAAAACGCCTGCTATCCACGGGATAATCAGGCGTATATAAGGATACTGATGTAAACAGGCAGTATTCAATGTATTCGTTACAGCCTGTGTAACTGACGAATCATTTCTTCCGGGTCCGGTGCTCCAAAGACTGCATTACCGGCTACCAGTACATCTGCCCCTGCTTCCACCAGGCGGGCACCAGTTTCCAGATTCACTCCACCATCTACTTCAATCAATGCTTTCGAACCTGTTCGTTCTATCAAGGCACGCAGTTCACGGACTTTCTCTACAGAATGTTCAATGAACTTTTGTCCGCCAAATCCTGGATTTACGCTCATAACAAGCACCATATATACATCCTGAATAATATCCTGAAGTAAAGCAACAGGAGTTGCCGGGTTTATAGTTACAGCCGGCTGCATTCCGGCTTCTTTAATTAGCTGAATCACCCGGTGCAGATGAGTACAAGCCTCATAATGGACATTCATCGTATGTGCCCCCAATGCCTTTACCTCGGGAATGAACTTCTCCGGGTTGACAATCATCAGATGTACATCCAACGGTTTGTCAGTCAGCTTCGCCACATACTTCAGTACCGGAAAGCCAAATGAAATATTAGGAACAAATACCCCATCCATTATATCAATATGCACCCACTCCGCTTCACTGCGGTTTATCATTTCAAGGTCTCTCGCCAAATACCCAAAGTCGGCAGAAAGGATGGAAGGAGAAATAATCGGTTTCATCATTCTATTGTTTTAAGTTCTAAGTTAGCTTGACCGTGGTCAGTTCATTCTATCAATTCATTTTATATCCATCCGACAAGCGGAATCCACGAAGCAATTCATCGGTCTTCAGACGTTTCTTGCCGGGAAGCTGCAAAGATAGAACAGAAACAAATCCATCGGGCACAGCCACCTTTATATATTTCTTGCCATCTGTCACAACTGTTCCGACAGCCAGCTGATGTGCCTCATAAATCTTCTCGCTCTCAAAAATCTTCATTACTACCGCTTCTCCTTCCGGACTGACTAATTCACTCCATGCAGCAGGATAAGGCGACAGTCCACGAATGAAATCATAGACCCTCTTCACCGGAGAATGCCAGTCAATCCGACAAGTCTCTTTAAAAATCTTTGGAGCAGGGCGAAGTTCTCCTACCACTGCCATATCTTCCTGAGCAATCGGCTTCACTGTATCATTCAATATAGCATCTACGGTTTCAAGTACCAGTTTTCCACCAAGCACCATCAGTTTATCATGCACCACTTCCACATTATCCGTATCTGCAATAGGTACACGTACCTGCTGAATCACTTTTCCGGTATCAATCTCATGTTGCAGGAAGAAGGTAGTGATACCAGTCTCCGTATCGCCGTTGATAACCGCCCAATTGATAGGAGCAGCACCCCGATACTGGGGAAGCAACGAAGCGTGCAGGTTGAAAGTACCCAACCGCGGCATATTCCAGACCACCTCCGGCAACATACGAAAAGCAACCACAATCTGAAGATCCGCTTTCCAGTCACGAAGGGCCTGCACAAAAGCCTCATCTTTCAGTTTCTCCGGCTGCAGCAACGGCAAATTCTGTTCGAGTGCATATCGCTTGACAGGAGAATATTGAATTTTATGTCCGCGTCCGGCTGGCTTATCGGGCATCGTTATCACGCCTACCACGTTATAGCCGCCCTCTACCAATTGCCGCAGGGCCTCCACCGCAAAATCGGGAGTACCCATATAAACGATTCTTAAATCTTCTTTCTTCATCATCTTAAGTATATTATTTAGGCACGGATGACGCGGATTTCACGGTAGTCAGAAGTTACATAGAGCAACAAGCTTAATCCGTATCATCCATACTTGAAAATGTACACCTGCGGTTAATCTTCGGAAAAATGTACCAATACCTGACGGTACGAGTTAAATATCTTCGATTTGGAGACAAATCCCTGATAGCGCCCTTCCTCATCGACAACCGGAAGATTCCATGCTTTGGTATCATCAAATGTCTGCATCACTTGCTCCATTCCATCCGTATCGAATATCTTGGCAGGAGCAGATGTCATTAATTTATTAACAGTAAAGCGATGATAAAGTTCTTGCCGGAACATGATGTTGCGGATATCATCGAGCAGGACAATTCCCAACAATTCACCGGTCTTTTTATCCGTCACCGGAAACACGTTACGATGGGAAGCGGCAATGGCTTTCACCAACTCTCCCAAATCCATTTCCGGATGCACTACCACGAAGTCTTTTTCCACCACATTCTCCATTTTCATCAAGGTCAATACCGCCTTATCCTTATGATGTGTGAGGAGCTGCCCTCTCTTGGCCAGACGCATCGAATAGATACTATGAGGCTCGAAAGCAATAATCGTCAGATAGGAACTGACAGATACAATCATCAAGGGAAGAAACAGGTCATAACCTCCGGTCAGTTCGGCAATCAGGAATACACCTGTCAACGGAGCATGCATGACTCCACTCATAACACCCGCCATTCCCATCAATGCGAAATTCTTTTCGGGCAGATAAGCAGAAAAGGCTAAGTCATTACTGAAATGGGAAAATACGAATCCGGCAATACAGCCCAGATAAAGCGAAGGTGCGAAAATACCACCGCAACCACCGCCACCGTTCGTCGCACTGGAAGCAAACACTTTCAGTAAAATAATCAGCATCAGATAAACCTGCAACAGATTACTATAGCCGTAGAACATAGAGTTGTTCATGACCGTATCCCATTCCGCTGCTGAAGTTCCGTTCAACAAAAGATTGATCGTATCATAACCTTCGCCATAGAGCGGAGGGAAAAGGAAGATCAGCACACTTAGCATCACACCACCAAAAGCTAGCTTCTGGTAGGGGTTCTTGAGTTTCCCGAATACCCCTTCTATAGAGTTCATTGCCCGTGTGAAATAGAGAGAAATCAATCCGCAGAAAATACCCAGCAGAATCACATAAGGGATACGTTCCAGTTCGAAAGCCTGGTCGAGGTTGAATTTGAACATGGCTTCTGTCCCGGTCGTGATATAAGAAACGGTTGCCGCCGTTACGGCGGAAATCAGCAAAGGAAGCAGAGATGACATCGTGAGGTCGATCATCAGTACTTCCAACGTAAATACAAGTCCGGCAATCGGAGCCTTAAAGATACCTGCAATTGCACCTGCCGCACCACAACCGACTAGCAACATCAGCGTACGGTGTTCCATCTTGAAAACACTTCCCAGATTGGAACCGATGGCAGATCCTGTTAAAACAATCGGGGCCTCCGCTCCAACCGATCCACCGAAGCCGATCGTGATAGCACTGGCAATCGTAGACGACCAGATATTATGCCGTTTGATGCGTCCTTGACGACGCGATATCGCATATAGAATTTTGGTAACTCCATGGCTGATGTCATCCTTCACAATATTGCGCACAAACCATCCGGCCAGAAAAATACCGATTACCGGATATACCAAATACAAGTAGTTGGCTGATGTCGCATTAAAGTTGTCAGTCAGAAAATTTTGTATCTGATGAATAAGGAACTTCAAAAATAAAGCAGCAATCGCAGTGAAGATTCCGACCAGGAAACTTAATATAAGGATAAACTGCTTTTCCTTGATATTGGCTTCCCGCCATCTGATACAACGCTGTAACAAGCTCAGTTTCTCCTCTCTCTTCATTTATTCACGAATTATCTTGATCACTCCGCCTTTGTCTAACTTTATAATACTCGAGGGCTTTGGACGGCTCATATCATCCTGCCGGAAACCGACAATATAATCAACCGCCGCCTTGACTTCGTCGCTGATCTCACTAAAGTTGGCTGCCCCCGGCTCTCCGCTGATATTGGCGGAAGTAGAAACAACCGCCTTACGGAATTGCTGACAAAGTCGTCTGGAAAAATCTTCATTGGTCACCCGGATACCTACGCTGCCATCCTCTGCCAACAGGTTCGGAGCCAGATTTCGCGCACCGGAATAAATAATAGTCAATGGTTTGTCGGCTACTTCTATCAGATCCCATGCCACATCAGGAACATCCTGTACATAAAAATCCACCTTCACGGGAGAGTCCACCAGTACCAGCATAGCCTTACTATCGGCACGTTTTTTTATCTCATACACCCGGCGTACAGCCTCTTCGTTAGTAGCGTCGCAGCCTATACCCCATACGGTATCGGTGGGATAAAGGATAACACCTCCTTCATTCATCACCTGACAGGCTTTTTTAATATCTTCTATCATTTCTTGAACTATTTCTGTTGAGAATAACACGCAAAAGTACTACTTTTGCATCGAAATAAAAAAGATTAAGGGAAAACAATGGAAGAAATCGTATTTCATCATGTACTGCCTATCCAGTTGCGCTTCAACGACGTAGACAAATTCGGCCACGTCAACAATACCGTTTACTTTTCTTTCTATGATTTGGGGAAGACTGAATACTTTGCTTCTGTATGTCCGGGAGTGGACTGGGAAAAGATCGGCATAGTCGTTGTTCATATCGAAGCCAACTTTGTAAAGCAGATTTTCGCATCTGATCATATCGCTGTACAAACCGCCGTTTCTGAAATTGGAACAAAAAGCTTTCATCTCATCCAACGGGTGATTGACACGAAAACGCAGGAAGTCAAATGTGTCTGCCAATCGATCATGGTTACTTTCGACCTGGAAAAACATGAATCGATGCCGCTAACCGAAGATTGGATAGAAGCAATCTGCAAATTTGAAGGAAAAGACTTACGCAAGAAGAAAAACTGAAAGAAATAAGTTCCCCGGTGCCGGGGATACTCCTCATCGGTGCCGGAGGGGGCCTTCCCCGGTGCCGGGACCATTCCTCATCGGTGCCTGACTTTGGAGAGCCCAAACCTGAGTGATAAAAAAAGTTTTATACTGAATCATGTCCGCTATATAATAGAAATTACTTGCCTATACATTATATTATATATAATTCCTCTCTCCAAAAGTGAACGGCAACCATGTGAATACTCTCTTAATGAACATAAAGGAAGTTTGCCACCTTACGCTCTCCTTGATGATCATAGTTTCTGTTATCACAGGGAAAGTTCACAATTCCCTCTTCCGGTGCCCCGGACAGCCATAAGGCGGTAGAACCTCCTCCATCCAGATTCAGCGCATCTTTTCCACCCAATACATGAAGCAGATGTGCCAGTTCCGGAATGTTGATTCCGACAGCATTTTCCGGAGATCGCCCATCGACAGTAACAAACAGAATCTTTCCTTCTTCAGTCAGACAAATAGCACTACGCGGATGCCTGGTTTCTATAAAATTGGCATCGCACTGACTCCAATCATAGTACTTCCCGTCTTTCAACATCAACGGACCGGAAGCTAACACGGAACCTTTATTTTTCTTGTAGTTCTTCTCGATCTGCCTGTCCCAAGGAATGAGCTTCACTTTTCCTTTCTTCTCATAAACCGCTCCTGTCACCCGCAACTTCAATTCATCCAACGAAGTAGTGTCCACAACCTGACTTCCCACCTTCAGAAAACAGACAGAGTTTCCTTTCGTCATATCGAAATAGGAACCGTTGATGGCTCCGATTGCCTGATGTTTCGGGGCAATCCGGCTTATTTTCTCCAATTGTCCGGTAAAGGCAATACCGACCTTTTTGCCAGCCTTCGGATTTATCTCCAATATATTAATGGACTGAGTGCCTTGATAAAGAAAAGGGATGGAAGCCCGCTTATGTACAATTCCATTTTCTACGGTCACCACTTCCCAATGAGCTGTCACTATTGCTATAGAATCAGCAACAGTCTGTGCATTTACGACTTTAACGGACAACAAGATTAGAACAATGATACCAACAAGATTTCTTCTCATAAACAGTCTGTAAGTTTTGGGTTCACATTTCGTGTAATAACTAATCATACAAAGATATACTTCTCCTGTCATATTACCAATATACCCGGATATAAATTAATTCATTTGTACGGATTTGAGGCAAACTGAATCGGAAAAGAATATATTTAGGCACGGATGACACGGATGAACACGGTCGTTTTACGTAATTAATCATAGCACTAAAACCGTGAAATCCGTGTAATCCGTGCCTAATCCTCAATTTATAATTTTGTTCATTTCTGTACGAATTTACTCCATTTGAATACCAACCCCGTAAGGAGCTAATTCCGCAGGTTTTGAAATATTTTCGTCATAACTACTGTACCCTTCCGCTTTTTTTCGTACTTTTACCCCTTGTTGGAAAGTAGTGCCTTTCCAGCCCCTGAGAACAGAAAAAGAAAAAACAATATATAAAATGAATCACAAATGGAATTATCAACCCATTACACCCGAACAGGCAGAGACAAGCCAGATATTGGCCCAGGAATTAGGCATTAGCCCGATACTTGGACAACTTCTGGTGCAGCGGGGAATAACGAAGGCAGCAGATGCCAAGAAGTTTTTCCGCCCGCAGTTGCCCGACCTGCACGATCCGTTCCTGATGAAGGATATGGATATTGCAGTGGAGCGTCTGAACAGGGCGATGGGAAAGAAAGAGCGTATTCTGATTTATGGAGATTATGACGTAGACGGTACTACTGCCGTAGCATTGGTCTACAAGTTCATTCAACAGTTCTATTCGAACATTGACTATTACATACCCGACCGCTACAACGAAGGGTATGGCATTTCTAAACAAGGAGTCGACTACGCCTCTGAAACCGGCGTAGGATTGATTATCGTACTCGACTGCGGCATAAAAGCAGTAGAGGAAATCACGTATGCGAAAGAAAAGGGAATCGACTTTATCATCTGCGACCATCATGTACCAGACGATATCCTCCCCCCTGCCGTCGCTATTCTGAATGCCAAACGTCTGGACAACACTTATCCATACACACACCTTTCCGGCTGTGGAGTCGGTTTTAAGTTTATGCAGGCATTTGCAATCAACAACGGTATTGAGTTTCATCACTTGATTCCGCTGCTCGACCTTGTAGCGGTGAGTATTGCATCGGACATTGTCCCCATCATGGGTGAAAACCGTATTCTCGCCTATCACGGTCTGAAACAACTGAACAGTAATCCCAGCGTTGGCATGAAAGCCATCATCGACGTATGCGGACTTTCCGAGAAGGAAATTACCGTCAGTGATATTGTTTTTAAGATCGGACCACGCATCAATGCGTCCGGACGTATCCAGAACGGGAAAGAGGCCGTAGACCTGCTCACGGAAAAGGACTTCTCGGCAGCATTGGAGAAAGCCGGACAAATCAACCAATACAATGAAACCCGGAAAGATCTCGACAAAAGCATGACAGAAGAGGCCAACAATATTGTTGCCAATCTGGAAGGACTCTCCGAACGCCGTTCCATCGTGCTTTACAACGAGGAATGGCATAAAGGTGTCATCGGCATTGTAGCCTCCCGTCTGACAGAAGTTTACTACCGACCGGCAGTCGTACTCACCCGAACAGATGACATGGCAACCGGTTCCGCACGTTCCGTTTCCGGATTTGATGTGTATAAGGCAATCGAATATTGCCGTGATCTGTTGGAGAACTTCGGCGGACATACGTATGCAGCCGGATTATCCATGAAAGTGGAAAATGTGGAAGTCTTTACCCGAAGATTCGAAGAGTATGTGTCACAACATATCCTGCCGGAACAAACCAGTGCCGTAATCAACATAGATGCGGAGATTGATTTCAGGGATATTACATCAAAATTCTTCAATGACCTGAAGAAATTCAATCCTTTCGGTCCGGACAACATCAAACCGATCTTCTGCACACATCATGTCTATGATTACGGTACCAGCAAGGTGGTTGGACGCGATCAGGAACATATCAAACTGGAACTGGTTGACAACAAATCGAATAACGTTATGAACGGTATCGCATTCGGACAAAGTTCTCATGTGCGCTATATCAAGACGAAGCGTTCATTCGACATCTGCTATACAATCGAAGAGAACACGCATAAGCGTGGCGAAGTCCAACTT
Source organism: Bacteroides sp. HMSC067B03 (assembly GCF_001811315.1). Classification (NCBI taxonomy): domain Bacteria; kingdom Pseudomonadati; phylum Bacteroidota; class Bacteroidia; order Bacteroidales; family Bacteroidaceae; genus Bacteroides; species Bacteroides sp. HMSC067B03. The sequence goes on from NZ_KV804364.1 coordinate 91,429, forward strand.
CAAATCGAGGATATAAAGCCGATTGAATAAGTATCAGGAGATATTAAAACAATACTGGGGTTATGACTCCTTCCGCGACTTGCAGGAGGAGATCATTACCAGTATCGGCGAAGGCAAAGACACACTGGGACTGATGCCTACCGGAGGCGGTAAGTCTATTACATTTCAAGTGCCCGCTCTCGCTCAGGAAGGTATTTGTATCGTCATCACCCCACTTATCGCCTTGATGAAAGATCAGGTGCAGAACTTGCGGAAACGGGGAATCAAAGCCCTTGCCATCTATTCGGGCATGACACGGCAAGAAATACTTACCGCACTCGAAAACTGCATCTTCGGCAATTACAAGTTCCTTTATATCTCTCCGGAACGGCTGGATACGGAAATATTCCGTACCAAGTTGCGTTCGATGAAAGTCTCCATAATTACGGTGGACGAAAGCCACTGTATCTCACAATGGGGATACGACTTCCGCCCGGCATATCTGAAAATCGCAGAAATACGGGAGCTGTTGCCTGGAGTACCGGTACTGGCACTGACAGCTACAGCAACTCCCGAAGTCGTAAAAGATATCCAGACCCGACTGAACTTCCGGGAAGGAAATGTCTTTCGCATGAGCTTTGAACGAAAGAATTTGGCATATATCGTACGCAAAACGGATAACAAAACCAAAGAATTGCTGCATATCCTCCAACGGATATCGGGCAGTGCAATTATCTACGTCCGCAACAGACGCCGCACCAAAGAAATCACCGAACTGTTGACAAACGAAGGAATAACTGCCGACTTTTATCATGCCGGCCTGGACAATGCCGTCAAAGACCTTCGGCAAAAACGCTGGCAAAGCGGAGAAGTCCGTGTCATGGTGGCAACCAATGCTTTCGGCATGGGTATCGACAAGCCCGATGTACGTATCGTGCTGCATCTCGACCTGCCCGATTCACCCGAGGCCTATTTTCAGGAAGCCGGACGTGCCGGAAGAGACGGAGAGAAAGCTTATGCCGTCATCCTGTACGCCAAATCCGACAAGATGACACTCCACAAACGTATTGTCGACACCTTTCCCGAAAAAGAATACATCCTGAATGTCTACGAACATCTTCAGTATTATTATCAAATGGCGATGGGTGACGGATTTCAATGTATCCGGGAATTCAATCTGGAAGAATTTTGCCGGAAGTTCAAATACTTCCCGGTGCCGGTAGACAGTGCCCTGAAAATACTGACACAGGCTGGCTATCTGGAATACACGGACGAACAGGATAATTCATCACGAATCCTCTTTATCATCCGTCGGGACGAACTGTATAAACTGCGGGAAATGGGAAAAGAAGCGGATGCCTTGATACAAACGATTCTTCGTTCGTATACGGGAGTTTTCACTGATTATGCCTATATCAGCGAAGAATCGCTTGCCCTACGCACCGGACTGACACGCCAGCAAATCTATAACATACTGGTAACATTAACCAAACGCCGCATCGTCGATTACATTCCCCGCAAAAAGACTCCTTATATTATATATACACGCGAACGATTGGATCTGCGCTTTCTGCACATTCCCCCTATTGTCTACGAAGAGCGCAAGGCACGCTATGAAGCACGTATCAAGGCTATGGAAGAATATGTCACTACCGAAAACGTATGCCGGAGCCGGATGCTTCTCCACTACTTCGGAGAGAAAAACGAACATAACTGCGGGCAATGTGATGTCTGCCTCAGCAACCGTGCCAGCAACGACTTATCTGAGAAATCTTATGAGGAATTGAAAAGGCAAATACTGGAGTTGCTTGGTCAAAGTCCACTAACTCCTGCCGAAATTGCCGATAAGATAAAAGCGGAAAAAGAAGATATCGGGCAAGTAATCCGATATTTATTAGACGAAGACGGACTGAAGATGCAGGACGGAATGCTACATATTTCAAAATAAGTTATTACATTTGCAGACAAACTCTAAAATAACGCAACCATGCCGAACTTTTTTAAATCTTTTTTCTCCGGTAAGTCTGAAACACCGGAAAGTGAAAAACAAAAGAACGATCAGAAAAACTTCGAAATATTCAAATATGACGGTCTGCGCGCACAGCGCATGGGACGTCCGGATTATGCCATAAAATGCTTCACCAAGGCACTTGCCATCGAAGAGGACTTCGAGACAATGGGTTACCTCAGCCAACTCTATATCCCAATGGGAGAAACAGAAAAGGCTCGCGAAATTCTGGAAAAAATGGCAGTGATGGAGCCTCATGTCACCAGCACATTCCTCACATTGGCCAATGTCTGCTACATCCAGGAAGACTACAAAGCTATGGAAGAAGCTGCCAGCAAAGCAATCGCCATCGAAGAAGGAAATGCAGTCGCACACTTCCTGCTGGGAAAAGCCCGCAAAGGACAGGATGACGAAATCATGACCATTGCCCATCTGACGAAAGCCATCACTCTGAAAGACGACTTCATCGAAGCTCGTCTGATGCGCGCAGAGGCTTTGCTACAAATGAAGCAATACAAGGAAGTAATGGAGGACATAGACGCCGTAATCGCCCAGAATCCGGAAGAAGAGACCGCCATCCTGCTGCGTGGCAAGGTGAAAGAAGCCAACGGACAGGAAGAAGAAGCAGAAACGGACTACAAATTTGTAACGGAAATAAACCCATTCAACGAACAAGCCTACCTCTATCTGGGACAGCTTTATATCAATCAGAAGAAACTGACAGAAGCTATCAGCCTGTTTGACGAAGCCATCGAACTGAACCCGAATTTCGCCGAAGCCTATAAAGAACGCGGACGTGCCAAGCTATTGAGCGGTGATAAAGACGGCTCCGTAGAAGATATGAAGAAGTCACTGGAGCTGAACCCGAAAGATGAAGCCGGTCTGAACGGAGAATTCAAGAATCTGGGACCGAAGCCGGAAGCACTTCCGGGAATCTTCTAAGCAGACAGCAGCATATACTCATTTTCAACTGAAACATTACTGTCATATCAGGTGACCTTTTCATCTTTTTTAGGGAAGAAAACAAAAAAAGTATCGCTTTTTGTTTGCATCTAACAGAAAATTATTACTTTTGCCCCAGAATTAGAAACCAAAGCAGAAACAAAGATTCGTATGAAATCATTTTCTTATGCATATTACTTCTTTTTTTACTTTTACTTTAGCCAGAAAGTAGAGCGGGAGTTTGTATGTATCAAGTGACATGATGCTTAAGGACTGAGATGAAGAAATTAATCATATAAATCCCGCTTCCATATGGACGCGGGATTTTTTTATATAACCCTATTAGAACAATGAAAAAGATAGCAATTCAAGGAACACTCGGCTCATATCACGATATCGCCGCACACAAGTACTTCGAGGGAGAAGAAATAGAGTTAATCTGTTGTGCCAGCTTCGAAGACGTGTTTACTTCGATACGGAAAGACAGCCAAGTTATCGGAATGCTAGCCATCGAAAATACGATAGCGGGAAGCCTGCTGCACAACAATGAATTGTTGAGACAAAGCGGCACACAGATTATCGGTGAATACAAGCTGCGCATCTCACATAGCTTCGTCTGTCTGCCCGAAGAAAACTGGGAAGACCTGACAGAAGTCAACTCCCACCCTATCGCCCTGATGCAATGCCGTGATTTTCTGAATCAGCATCCGCAACTCAAAGTAGTGGAAGGAGAAGATACGGCACGCAGCGCGGAAATCATCAAGAAAGAAAACCTGAAAGGGCATGCAGCCATTTGCTCGAAAACGGCGGCAGAACGCTACGGAATGAAAGTGCTCCAAGAAGGCATCGAAACCAACAAGCACAACTTCACCCGTTTTCTGGTAGTTGCCGATCCGTGGCAAGTGGACGAACTCCGCCAGCATCACGCAAAGGCGACCAACAAGGCAAGCATGGTATTCACATTGCCACACACAGAAGGAAGCCTGTCGCAAGTATTATCCATTCTTTCGTTCTACAACATCAATCTGACAAAGATACAATCGCTGCCGATCATCGGACGGGAATGGGAATATCAATTTTACGTTGACGTGTCTTTCAATGATTATCTGAGATATAAACAATCTATTGCAGCAATTACTCCATTAACCAAAGAACTTAAAATATTAGGCGAATATGCAGAAGGAAAGTCAAACGTATAAAATCGCTCCTGCCGAAAGATTGGCAAGTGTCAGCGAATACTACTTCTCGAAGAAACTGAAAGAGGTAGCACAAATGAATGCAGAAGGAAAGGACGTTATCAGTCTGGGTATCGGAAGTCCTGATATGCCTCCTTCCAAAGAAACAATCGAAACATTGTGCAACAATGCACACGATCCCAACGGACATGGCTACCAACCGTATGTGGGCATACCGGAACTCCGGAAAGGTTTCGCAGCCTGGTATCAACGCTGGTATGGAGTAGAACTGAACCCGAATACGGAAATACAGCCACTGATTGGTTCTAAAGAAGGTATCCTTCATGTCACACTGGCTTTCGTTAATCCGGGTGAACAGGTATTGGTACCCAATCCGGGATACCCTACTTATACTTCACTGAGTAAAATACTCGGTGCGGAAGTGATCAGCTATGACCTGAAAGAAGAGGATGGATGGATGCCCGACTTTGAAGCATTGGAAAAGATGGACCTGAGCCGCGTGAAACTAATGTGGACCAACTATCCGAATATGCCGACAGGAGCCAACGCCACTCCGGAACTCTACGAACGTCTGGTAGACTTCGCACGCCGCAAGAATATCGTCATCGTGAATGACAACCCGTACAGCTTTATCCTGAACGAAAAGCCGATCAGTATTCTCAGTGTACCGGGAGCCAAAGAATGCTGCATCGAATTCAACTCCATGAGCAAAAGCCACAACATGCCGGGATGGCGTATCGGAATGTTGGCATCGAATGCAGAATTCGTACAATGGATACTGAAAGTAAAAAGCAATATCGACAGCGGAATGTTCCGTGCCATGCAACTGGCAGCTGCCACAGCTTTGGAAGCCGAAGCGGACTGGTACGAAGGCAACAACCACAACTATCGTGGCCGCCGCCATCTGGCCGGTGAAATAATGAAAGCGCTGGGCTGTACCTACGATGAAAATCAAGTGGGAATGTTCCTTTGGGGAAAGATTCCCGCTTCCTGCAAAGACGTAGAGGAACTGACTGAAAAAGTATTGCATGAAGCAAGAGTCTTCATCACTCCGGGATTTATCTTTGGCAGCAACGGAGCAAGATACATCCGTATTTCTCTTTGCTGCAAAGATGCCAAGTTAGCGGAAGCATTAGAAAGAATCAAGAAACTTTTTTAAAAAAGACCGATTAGAATAACTCAAAAGGCAGACCAGACAAACGTCTGTCCCAAAGAATAAGAACAAGAATAAAATAAAAACAATAAGAATATGGAACTCGAATCAATTTTATTACCAGGTATTGAAGCTAAAAGACCGATTGTTATTGCCGGTCCGTGCAGCGCAGAAACTGAAGAGCAAGTAATGGACACCGCCAAACAGCTGGCAGCTAAAGGACAAAAGATATACCGCGCCGGCATCTGGAAACCGCGTACCAAACCGGGAGGTTTCGAAGGAATCGGTGTAGAAGGACTTGCCTGGCTGAAGGAAGTAAAGAAAGAAACAGGTATGTATGTTTCTACCGAAGTAGCGACTGCCAAACACGTTTACGAATGTCTGAAAGCCGGAATCGATATCCTTTGGGTGGGTGCACGTACCACAGCCAATCCTTTCGCCGTGCAGGAAATAGCCGATGCATTGAAAGGCGTTGATATCCCCGTATTGGTAAAGAACCCGGTAAACCCTGACCTGGAATTATGGATCGGCGCACTGGAGCGCATCAACAATGCAGGTCTGAAACGTCTGGGAGCTATCCACCGTGGTTTCAGCAGCTACGACAAAAAGATATACCGCAACCTTCCGCAATGGCACATTCCTATCGAACTGCGCCGCCGTCTGCCTAATCTGCCGATTTTCTGCGACCCGAGCCACATCGGAGGAAAACGCGAACTGATTGCCCCGCTCTGCCAACAGGCAATGGACCTCAACTTCGACGGTCTGATCGTAGAAAGCCACTGTAATCCGGACTGTGCATGGAGCGATGCTTCTCAGCAGGTAACTCCGGATGTACTCGACTACATTCTCAATTTACTGGTGATCCGTACAGAAACCCAGACCACAGAAAGTCTGACTCAGTTGCGTAAGCAAATCGACGAATGTGACGACAACATTATTCAGGAACTGGCAAAAAGAATGCGCGTAGCACGTGAAATCGGTACTTATAAGAAAGAACATGGAATCACCGTTCTTCAAGCCGGACGCTACAATGAAATTCTGGAGAAACGCGGTGCGCAAGGAGAACAATGTGGTATGAGCGCAGACTTTATGAAGCTTATCTTCGAAGCAATCCACGAAGAGTCTGTCCGCCAACAGATCGAGATTATCAATAAATAAAAAGCGAAAGAGAAATCAAGAATCAAATGGAAACTAACAAATAAACTGAGGCCGACCAGAAAGTCAATAGTAACTCAAAACTCTCCAATAAATAATAGATATGAGAATATTAATCCTCGGAGCCGGCAAGATGGGCTCTTTCTTTACTGATATACTGAGCTTTCAGCATGAGACAGCCGTGTTCGATGTCAACCCGCACCAGTTGCGTTTCGTGTATAATACCTATCGCTTCACCACATTGGAAGAGATCAAGGACTTCGAACCGGAACTGGTTATCAATGCCGCTACAGTAAAGTATACGCTGGACGCCTTCCGCAAAGTATTGCCTGTGCTTCCCAAAGACTGTATCATCAGTGACATCGCTTCCGTAAAGACAGGACTGAAGAAGTTCTACGAAGAAAGCGGATTCCGGTATGTCTCCAGTCACCCGATGTTCGGTCCGACATTTGCCAGCCTCAGCAATCTGAGCAGCGAGAACGCAATTATCATCAGTGAAGGAGACCACTTGGGAAAGATTTTCTTCAAAGATCTCTACCAGACGCTACGCCTGAATATCTTCGAATACACGTTCGACGAACATGATGAAACGGTAGCATACTCGCTCTCCATTCCGTTCGTTTCGACTTTCGTTTTTGCTGCAGTGATGAAGCATCAGGAAGCTCCAGGAACTACTTTCAAGAAGCATATGGCTATCGCAAAAGGACTACTGAGCGAAGATGATTACCTCCTTCAGGAAATCCTGTTCAACCCACGCACCCCGGGACAAGTAACCAATATCCGGACGGAGTTGAAAAATCTTCTCGAAATCATCGAAAAGAAAGACGCGGATGGCATGAAAGCCTATCTTACGAAAATTCGGGAAAAGATCAAATAAGCCTTTTGAATGGAGAATGAAGAATGATGAATGAAGAATTAGCTGCGCTATCACGCTGCAAAGTAATTCTTCATCCATCATTCTTCATTTCTATGCCCTCATAGGTTAATTCTTATATCGGACACACATTAGGGGGCAGTCCGAAAAGCCTGTTTGAGCTCCATACTGTACCGAAATGAACTAAATTAT
>NZ_KV804365.1:0-318 GCF_001811315.1 Bacteroides sp. HMSC067B03
CATGAAACCCAAAAATGATTTAATCATCTTCAATAGAAAAAAATGCCTAGAATATACCAAATACAAAACAGACAAAGCCGTTTATAAAGGACTTGCAGAACTTGTAAAAGCTGAAATCATAGCCCGAGGACCAGCCGATAATCTTTGGTTTATTAATCCTCTGATAGTATTCAATGGTGACCGAGTGACATTTGCTAAAACATACGTTCGGAAAAAGACTTTAGCTGCCCAAAAGAAAGAAGAAGCAGAGAAACGACAATTATCACTTGGCTTTGATGAACAGTAACACTCCATTGAGTGAAGCTGCCGTTTGGTCGC
>NZ_KV804366.1:0-1262 GCF_001811315.1 Bacteroides sp. HMSC067B03
GTTGTCCGATGGCGGTCAGGACTGAAGTATAGACGGTAGAATCTTCCAACGCCTCCATATTGCCAGCCGCCACGCAGTTCCGGATCAGAATGTCATTTGCTTCTTCAAGATCATCCTTTTTCTTTGCCATAGCCAGCAGGATGTTTTTTTTCGGGCGGACGATCAGGTAGTCGTAACGTTCATCCTCGTCCACCTGTACGGTGACATGCTTCAGGCGTTTTCCGTATTTCAGTTTCAGTTCCGTATGCTCTTCCTCTGTGAAATCGACAATCAAAGCCTTTTCCTCCGTTGTCAGTTCCTCGTAAGGCTTTCCAGCCTTGATTTTCATTTCTTCTTCTTTCATTTTAAAAGTCTTTTAAACGGTTATTAAACTACATTGCCACATTCCAGTCGATATGGCTGGGAAGAAGGGTGAATTGTGTGGCAATGCTTTTATCACCCTGTTTAACGTCCACGCCATTGTCCGTGAATTCGACGTTCCGGATTACGTCCTTCATGACAAGCCCTTTATACTCATACATGACCGGAATGTCGAACGGCTCGATATCCGTGAGACGCTTTCCCGAACCTAGTGCCAGTTGCAAGGCGTTCACTTCTTCTTTCAGAAGGGTGATCGATGCTTCAGCCTTGTAATTCCCCTCACCGCGACCGACAGGAAATTCACCGGCACCGTAGATGTTGTCTTTCTCTTTGCTGTCTTTGTAGGAAAGGGCTGTGATACCCTCTACCTGACGACCGAGCATGACAACCTTGACGCTGTTCCATCCGGCTATTTTTCCGAACTTGTTGATTAATGTTCCTAACAATGACATATTTTCAGATTTTATTTGTGAAACCCAAGTCAATCTCAAACTCATGTACAATACCGTCTGCAACCAGTTTTACCTTGATATTGAAAGGCTTGTCGCTGACAGCCATCTGTTTGGGATTGATATAAATGTCGAAGTCTGCAATATCCTCCGAAGTTACCATAGTTTCCAGTGCGGATTTGACAAGCGCGTCCCAACTGCTGATCGTGGTATTACTGATATATCCGGTTGACGGGTCAGCTTTCACCTTACTTCTCACACGCGGTAACAAGGTATTGCGGATAATACGTGCCGCCTTGTTCCAAACAGCGTTATATTCAATATATGCATAGTCGCTGTCCGCTTCCGTACACGTACATGAATTGCTGAAAAAGAATCCGGCATACCCTTGAAAGCTGCCGACGAAGATATACCCTTGTTCAGTCAGTTTTTTCTGGTCGGATACGCTCAACT
>NZ_KV804367.1:0-21057 GCF_001811315.1 Bacteroides sp. HMSC067B03
CATGAGAGCAAAACTCATATTTAAACTCGTTGAGGGCTTTTCTTCTGCCTTCTCATCCTTTACCTTTGCAACATAATAATTAATCAACAAACAACCAGGAGCGAATGTTATGAGAAAGAATGTATTAACAATTATGGTATTGCTGATTTCGGGAACGATACTAGCTCAAAATGGAGGAACATTTATGAAGAAGTATGAAAACCAATTGCCACAATCAGGTTATCGTATTCGGTTCGCCCAAAGTAGGCACCAAATTGATGCAGGAAAATCCAAGCATATCTATCGAACTGCCATTGAAAATCTCTGTATGGGAAGACAAGAACGGCAGTGTATGGGCTACCTTCCCATTAATGAAACCAATGGCAGCCAATTATGGGCTGGAAAATGAACCTGTCATCGAAAAGATGCAAACTTTGCTCGAAAATATCGTTATTAAATCGGCAAGCGTGTATTAAATACCAGTCAGTATATACCATATCATTATAGTGTGCGGCAACCCTTTCAGAAGTTACCGCACACTGTTTATTCCCCATACAAAAGCAGCAAAACCTTCTCTGCAAAGATGCTTATTCTCGCCTTCCCTACCCAATTACAATTTTTCCCTATGTGATAACAATATTTCCCGTTTCATATTCTTATATATCCTTAGTTCGCAAAAAAGACTATCTTTGTATAACAAAAGGACAAGCAATACTAAGATGAAACAAATCATATTGTTCACAGTAAGTCTATTAATCGCAATCAGCACCCAAGCAGTTGAGACTGAAAAGGAATTTATCTTAATACTTAATTCCACTTTAGCTAATGGAACCTGGGATAAAGACTTCAATAAAGAGTTACAAGATCATTGTCATAAACGATCAAATTTATACTTAGATTCCTATACCCTGTCCTTTCCGTCGGCAGACACGGAAAAAGATTCTAAAGAACAATGCGCCCGAATATTGCAGAAATATGCATCGAATCGTCCTAAAGCAGTTGTCATCATAGGTGCAATGGGATGGCATATCACTTCTCACTTATTCGAAACCACTTGGAAAGACATTCCTGTAATCCTATGCCATCCGCTAGCCACATTGCCTAACTCATTGCAAAGCATTTTGGCATATGAAGCACCCGACTCTCTCCATATCACCACCATCAAAGAATTACAGAAACACTACAACATCACCTTTCTGGAGCAAAAGCTTTATATCAAAGAAACCCTCCGACTGATGCGTGCTCTCCAGCCGGAAATGAAGAACATTGCTTTTATTTCAGATAGTCTCTATATGAGCCACATGGTATTCAGCAAAGTAGAAAAAACAGTCCGGCAGCATTACCCCGACCTGAAGCTTATATGGCTCTCACAAAGAGAACTCGACCTGGAACAACTGCTCGACACAGTCAGCAGCTACGACAAAAGTACCGGACTGCTGTATTTCTCCTGGCACAAGCCGCAACAGATGCCCAGTCACAGTTTCCTTGCCGACAATATAGGCAAAACACTTACAGGCTTTGCCAACTCCCCTCTTTTCACGCTAAAAGACTTACACCCACAGGACGGCTACTTCGGTGGAGGCTACTACGTCAGCGCAAGTGACTATGCAACCGACTGTATGAGAATCATAGACGAAATAAGAGAAGGCAAACCGGCATCCGACATTCCACCCGATGCCGGACAATCGACTCCTGAAAACTACTTTAACTATCTCGATTTACAATGGTTCAACATATCTCCACAGCTCTGTCCCGACCAGATTCACCTTTATAATGAACCAGTCAGTTTCTACGAAAAATACTGGAAAAACATTCTTGGACTCATTCTCATTCCACTGGTTATCTTCGTCATGCGTCATTACTTTTACCGTATCGGCAAGAAGCACAAGAACATGAATAAACGTATCATCAATTCATTAGATGTGGCAGTTTATCTGGTAGACAAACATGGAATTGTAGAACAGATTCTAAACACTCCCGCAGAAGAAAATTACGTGCAAAGCATCAAAAAAGGGGAGCATATGGAAATCCGTCAGATAATAACGGACGATGAGGAATTCAGAAAGAATATGGAAGCAATAGAGCAGGTGTTGAAAACTAAAAAAAACTTGCACATCAAGACTCAGATAAAAAACATGCAAGGAGAATCTCTTTACGTATCAGTACATATTGCTTATTATGACAAAAATCATGTTCTGGGATTCGTACGTAATATCTCTGACATTGAAAATGAACGTATCCGCAACGAGAGGTCTAACTTTTTTCTCAAATCCCTTCTTGACAATCTTCCTATTGCTACTATTGTGAAAGATATTAATGACAGAGGCAAATATCTGGTATGGAACAAGAAAGCAGCCGAAATGGTAAATACAGATGCTTCCCATATCATAGGGAAACGAGAGGAAGACTTTATCGGCAAGGAACGTACTGACTTCCTCGTTGAAGCAGAAAGAGAAGTGATTGAAAACGGCAAACCGAAATCGTTCATCAAACGCTTTACCAACAGAGACGGTCAGACTAAAATTCTGTCTATCCACAAAGCATTAGTCTGCTTTCCTAAAGGCAACGAACGCTGGCTGGTCAGCTCCTCTCTGGATATCACCGAACTTGAAATGCAACGCAAACAGATAGAACTAATGAACCGCCACTATATGTTTGTCATGCAAGCTATCGGCCTGATATCATGGACATAGGACTTAAGAAAAGACGAAATAACCTGTAACCGCAGCTACTTCACACCGAAAACTCATGCAGCAACAGGCACCGTAATCGAAAAAGGAGATGATTATTATTCACAGATTATCCCCGAGCACCGTGAACGGATACGTCAAGCTTTCGATAATCTAAAGAATGGAACTCCTTCTCCTTTCAACGAGGAGTACCAGATTATCTATGAAGGAGATGATGTTCCATCTTGGGCAGAAACCTTTGCAATCGTCAGCGAACGGGATAGAAACGGCAAACCGCTTGTACTTGTCGGAGCCACCCGACTGATTGATGAACGGAAAAAGCTAGACCAGGAGCTGCTACATGCCAAAGAAAGAGCAGAAGAAGCCAACCGGTTGAAATCTGCGTTTCTTGCCAATATGAGCCATGAGATACGGACTCCTCTCAACGCTATTGTCGGCTTCTCCGCTCTACTCGCAGATACACATCCGAACGAAGAAAGCAAAGAGTATGTCCACATCATCGAAAGCAATAATCAACTCCTGCTACAATTAATAAACGACATTCTCGACATATCCAAAACAGAATCCGGTACACTGGAATTTGTATATGGTGATATGGATGTCAACGGCAGCTTTAACGAGATAGAATCTGCCACACGCCTGAAATTAGACCTGGGTCCGAACGTAGAAATCCGTTTCCTGCCGGCTCTTGACGAATGTATGCTGTACACCGAAAAGAATCGTGTACTGCAAGTCATCAACAATTATATATCCAACGCAATCAAATACACTTCTTCCGGATACATCCATTTCGGCTATTACCCTCCGAAAGAAGATAAAATCAGGTTCTTCGTTAGGGATACGGGAAGTGGAATCCCCAAAGAAAAACAGCAGCAGATTTTCGGGCGCTTTATCAAATTGGATAACTTCAAGCAAGGCACAGGACTAGGATTATCCATCTGCTCCATGATTGCAGAAAAGATGGACGGACACGTAGGAGTATCTTCCGAAGTAGGCAAAGGTTCCGAGTTTTGGTTCGAGATTCCCTGCCAACCCGTTTTACCTCCTCAACAAGAAGTCGAGGAGCAAAAAAAAGAGCAACTGAGTATCAACAATCCTAAAGACGTAAAAATACTGATTGCTGAAGATAATCCAAGCAACTATAAACTCTTTAAAACTATACTGGAAAAAGAATATACCTTGCTCCACGCATGGAACGGGCTGGAAGCTATTAACTTATTCAAAGAAGCACAACCGTCTCTGATACTAATGGATATAAAAATGCCGGTTCTTGACGGTTATGAAGCAACTACCGAAATACGAAAATTATCAGAAGACATTCCGATCTTAGCTATCACAGCTTATGCTTTGGAGGGAGATGAACAGCGTATCTTGCAAAACGGATTTAACGGCTATCTTTCCAAACCGATCATCTCTCAATCACTAAAAAGCAAGATCAAGAATTTACTGAAAAAGAAATTTATATTTATGTAAACTCATACAAGAACCATCATCGCCCCCTTTTATCTATTACTCTTATGACACACTATTACACTAATTCACTGAAAGGAATTATCCTACTGACAAACAATTTACCAGCAGTTCTGGCAGGTCATAAGACGAATGACTTATACAAATTTATCTGGATACAAGAAGGAAAAGCAACTCTTGTTGTCGACCATGTAGAAAAAACTTTGGGCAAAGACGAATTTATCTCTCTAAGCCCACTGCATGACATTAAAATAAAAAAAGCAGAAGGGAAATATATCGGACTTTTATTCAATTCAGAATTCTACAGCATCTACAAGCACGATGAAGAAGTCTCATGCAACGGATTATTATTCAATGGAACTTCTCGTATTGTCAACATGCAACTTCCGGAGATTACCATCAGACAGCTTTATGAAGTCATTGATAAAATGAGAGATGAATTTCTGTTGAATGACAGCCTTGAAGGAGAAATGCTCCGCCTGCTACTCAAACGTTTTATCATACTATGTACCCGCCTGGCAAGAGAGCACTTTTCCGACTCGCAGGAAAAGGAAAGCGGCTTTGATATCATACGGCAATACTCCATCCTCGTAGATAAACATTTCAAAGAAAAAAAACGAGTTGCCGACTATGCGGAAATGTTACATCGCTCGCCCAAAACTCTCAGTAATATTTTCGCCTCTTACCAGCTCCCTTCTCCTCTCAGAATTATCCACGAACGAATAATCACAGAAGCCAAACGCCTGTTATTGAAAAGCCCGGCAAGCGTGAAAGAGATTGCCACCATTCTCGGATTCGAGCACGTATGTACTTTCAGCCGCTTCTTCAAACACATAATGGGAGAGAACATTTCTGACTACCGCAGAAGAAATTCCAAATAACCTGCACAAAAAACGGTACCTCGATTCACATCGCAGCACCGTCACAACACAAACACAAAATAAAACACGACAAAACTACTATGCAATCTTACCTGTGATGCCGGGGAGGCATGCCTTGCTTGACTTATCTATATTCGCATACCCATAAGAAGCTTTATCAGGTGATTTGCATAATAAACAACGTATCTGAACGGATTTTGTTCACAGAGGTCCGAAAAAAATGGAATGATTTTCGCTTTTTAACAAAAAACGGTACCCCGATTCACATCGCAGCACCGTCACAACACAAACACAAAATAAAACACGACAAAACTACTATGCAATCATCCTGTCTATGCCGGGGAGGCATATGTTACTGACTTATATATATTCGCATACCTACAAGAGTATTTCAGGCGATTTGCATGTATATAACATTCCCCTTTCTGATTTGTTCACGAAAGGAGAAATTAAAAGTTTATTTCTTTCCCTTATAATCTCTCAGAAAGCCTTCCATCAGCCATTTGGCAAGTGCCTGGCGATTGGAATCCATCACCAGTCTCCGCTGGTCAAATGTATTTTGGATATTGCCCAGCTCTACGAAAACAGAAGCAGGCGTAGTATGAGAAAGCACGTACAGATTGCGTCCGCTCACCGTTCCGGCAAAGCCACGATTCGGTTGGTGCTTGCCATATTTTGATTCAAAAGTATTTTTCATGTTATTGGCCAGCCGTTTACTCTCAGCCTTCTTATTGGAGTGATAGAAAAACACATCCGTTTGTTTTCCTTTGCTCCGGCTATCCACATGGATAAAGATAGCCCGGCAGTAAGTATAGTTTTTACGGTCCTTCTGATAAAGAGCATTGATCTTGTTACAGCGTTGCTGAAGACGTTGCACCTGATTCAACGGAATGGGATCGCCCATACAAGTTTCACGTTTACTATTGGAAAGATAGGCATCATCGCGGATACCATCTTTAGCGTCTTGAATGATGATATGCACTTCAGCTCCTTCCTGCATCAGATTTCGTGCCAGACGAAGGGCGATATCGTAGGCGTATTCATCTTCATGAAGTTCATGCTTGCCTACCCATCCGATCGCTCCGGGATCGGGGCCACCGTGTCCGCTGACTACATAAAAACAGGCACCTGCAAGCCGGTTGGAAGAAACTTTCACACTCGACAGTTTCTTCCCGAATAAAGGTTCGTTGATGGTTGTACCGATTTTCTTCGCTCCGGAAGTTCTCGATTTAGTGACCGTATCCTCCGTCGACACCTCCTTCCTCGCAGTCTTTTTTGCCGGAGCGGGTTTAGCCGAAGTTCCTGACGAACGTTTTACCGGAGGAATCACATAAGTTACCCCCATCTTCAGAACATTATTCTTCCCTAACTTCTGCTTATTCAGTTCCACAAAATCATCGTAATATTTCTTTGGAGAACGATTATGGCGCAACAAGAAAGTAGAAATTCCCTCACCTGCCTTCGGAGTCGCTTTTTGCTGAGCCTGCACGCTGCCCGCCAAAAAGAGGAAACTTATAAATAATAGGATGTAGAGTTTATTTTTCATATTTACACTAGCTATCTCCCTCACAAGGGTATCATTTCACTCATAAACAGGGCAAAAATACAATTATTTTCCTTACTTTTGCACCGTTAAAACTTTTTTTGGCAATAAATCATTAAACCCGATATCATTATGGCAAAACAATTCAAGCCCGAAACCCTGTGCGTACAAGCAGGATGGACGCCGAAAAAGGGCGAACCACGCGTGTTGCCCATCTACCAAAGTACCACTTTCAAATATGATACCAGCGAGCAAATGGCACGCCTCTTCGATTTGGAAGACAGCGGTTACTTCTACACCCGCCTGCAAAACCCGACGAACGACGCTGTTGCCGCTAAGATTGCCGCCCTCGAAGGTGGTGTAGCCGCTATGCTGACTTCCAGCGGTCAGGCAGCCAACTTCTATGCCATTTTCAATATCTGCCAGGCAGGAGACCATTTCGTTTGTTCTTCCGCTATCTACGGTGGAACTTTCAACTTGTTCGGTGTGACAATGAAAAAGCTTGGCATCGACGTAACGTTCGTCACTCCGGATGCCAGCGAAGAGGAAATCTCCGCAGCTTTCAAGCCAAACACTAAAGCACTGTTCGGAGAAACGGTTTCCAACCCTTCTCTCGAAGTGCTGGATATCGAGAAGTTTGCCCGCATCGCACACAATCACGGGGTACCTTTGATTGTAGACAACACATTCCCGACTCCGATTAACTGCCGCCCGTTTGAATGGGGAGCGGACATCGTTGTTCATTCCACAACCAAATATATGGACGGACACGCAACAAGCATAGGCGGATGTATCGTTGACAGCGGAAATTTCGACTGGGATGCTCATGCCGACAAATTCCCCGGCCTGTGTACTCCGGACGAGTCTTATCACGGCCTGACTTATACGAAAGCATTCGGCAAAGGAGCTTATATCACAAAAGCAACCGCACAGTTAATGCGCGACCTCGGCAGTATTCAAAGCCCGCAAAATGCTTTCTTACTGAACCTGGGACTGGAAACATTGCATCTCCGTATGCCACAGCACTGTCGCAATGCACAGAAAGTAGCCGAGTTCCTTTCCAAAAACGAGAAAGTGGCCTGGGTAAACTATTGCGGTCTGCCGGATAACAAATATTATGCTCTGGCGCAGAAATATATGCCGAACGGCTCTTGCGGAGTTATCTCCTTCGGACTGAAAGGCGGACGTGACGTATCCATCAAATTTATGGATTCACTGGAGTTTATCGCCATCGTTACTCACGTTGCTGATGCACGCAGCTGTGTGCTTCATCCTGCCAGCCACACTCACCGCCAGCTGACAGACGAACAGCTGCTCGAAGCAGGTGTACGTCCGGACTTGATCCGTCTGTCCGTAGGTATCGAAAATGCAGAAGATATTATCGCAGATATCGAACAGGCACTGAATGCATAACAACTGATATTCAGAACAATGACAATAGCAAGAAAGCACGGGATGAAACATCACCGTGCTTTTTTGTTTCCTGCAAAAGAAAGTTAATCTTCAAAAGAGAGTTTCAATATTACTTTCCTCCCTTCCATACTTATAGACTCTATCCCTTTACTCTTTTTCAAGGGCTTTCCATCTTCAGTAATACCTGTCAACGAAGTTGCAGGAAATTACATTTCCATACCTAAAAGATCAGTAGTTACGTTTGTTATGAAGTAAAAAAGCTATCTTTGCCCAGGAAGTACATAAAAACTTCCGCTATTATATTATTATATGAAAGGCATATTACTGAAATATTGCATATTTGTCATTAGCTTTTTAATTACATTATCTGTATCAGCCCAGCAGGTAGTCGTCACCGAACTACCTACCCAAAAGCTGTTACCGGTAGCACATATCCATCATATACTGCAAGACAGTGAGGGATATATGTGGTATGCGACAGAAGGAGGAGGTCTATGTCGTGACAATGGTTATCAGATTGATGTCTTCCGTTCCGACCTGAATACCCCTAACTTATTATCAAGTAACGATATCACCTGTCTGACAGAAGACAACAATCATCATATCTGGTTCGGGACCAAACGGGGACTATACAAACTGGATAAAAGAAATTACTCGATAACGGAAATAACGAACAAAGAACTTCAGCAACAAGCCATTAATGCCATTCGGGCCATCCATGACGGAACAATCTGGGTGGCGGCAGATGGCATGATCTACCATTACTCCAATGACAGCAAACTACTTGGCAGCTATCCCTCGCAATGGAAAGGACATAAACAAAATGTTTCAGACCTTTACGAGGACAGTAAACATACCCTTTGGATAATGCAATGGTGGGGAGGGCTTTTAGAATACCATCCTGCAACAGATCACTTCTTACCACATCCATGGACATGCGGCGCATCACCTACACAAATGATAGAAGATGCACAGAATAACTGTTATTGGATAGCCACATGGGGAAAAGGAGTCGTGCGGTTTACTCCTTCTGCTAATATACAAACAGATACGGACAACTGCACATTGCAACCAGCCACTTTAGAAGGCAGTGAGCATAATCCACATAAAAGCCAGATACTGGGACTATTAAAAGACAGCAGACAAGGAGTATTGTGGGTTTCAGCCATGAATGACCTGTATGCTTATCAAATTATAAATAATAAACTTCATCCGGTTTCTACCGAAGCTTTCCTGCCTAAAGGCAAAAAGATACTGGACCGGATCATAGAAGACCGTTCCGGCAACGTATGGGTACCGGGATATTCTCCGCATTCATTCATCCTTTCATTTGACTCCAATAAAATAAAACGCTATCCTACCCCCGCTATGTCTGCCATCACCGGCTACCCGGTGATAGCAGACAGGACTATCCGGGAAGAAGAGTATTACTGGATATGGCAGGGGAGAACAGGACTATCATTGTATCATCCGGCTTCTGAACAGATTTCTTTCGCCTCCGATTTTCCGAACGATACAGGCAAATACCATATTATAAAATGTATAGAGAAATGCCGGACACAACCGGGAATCTGGGCTGCCAGTGGAAATGCCTGTGTGGTACACCTACAGCATGAGAGCATGAAAATGAAATGCATACAAGAAATCCGTATTCCGGATGCCTGTCAGGTTCGCGTGTTGCATGAAGACGACCAGGGGAACTTATGGATTGGAACAGAAAATGCAATCTATCAATATTCCATATCGGACGGGAATATGAGAAGAATTCATAAGGACACGGGCGCAATCAACGGTATAGCGATTTCTCCCGATAAAGCTATCTACTATATCACCGAAACGCCGGAATTCTCATGCCTTCCCCCGGATGGACAAGTACACTCCATCCACAAAGGCGAAAACTATTCTTCCATCATCATATCCCCCGACAATAAGATATGGACTGCCACACTAGAAGGAAATGTATATAGTTACCACCCACAATTGCAAACACTGGCCAGAGAAGACAATGCGTGTAATGCCAATGGAGATGCGGTTAAAAGTATGACCGTGGACAATCTCGGCCATTTATGGATATTGGCCGATCAGTATGTAAAAGAATATAATCCTAAAAATCATTCATTCAGAATCCTGTACAATTCAGACCGTTTCATTCAGGTAGATTACTTCCTTTCCATAGGGAAAATAGAAAACGGTACGATTTGCCTTGGAGGAATCGGCGCTTTCTGCCTTGCTACCCCATCGCCGGAATTAGACCAATCTCCCAACGACATAAAGCCGGTGATTTCATCTATCAAAACAGATGGAAACAGGCGAATCATGGGCATAGATACACAACTAATCGAACTGGCTCCCGACAATGTAAATATAGAACTCTCTTTTTCAACCCTTGAACACTTGCATGCCGGACAAATCAGTTATGCTTATCGCCTGAAAGGATGGGACACCAACTGGAATTATTTGCCACCGGGAATCAATACAGCCTATTTCACCAAACTCCCGAAAGGTAACTACACGCTGGAAATAAAAGCAACAGATATTCACGGCTGCTGGGCACAACCTGTCTCCTGTTTACAAATTCACCGTCTCCCCGCATGGTACGAGACCTGGTGGGCATATACACTGGGCATCATCTCCATCATTTTAGTCATGACAGGATCACTAAAGTTATACTTCAACCGCCTGCACAAAAAACAGAAAGAACAGATGGAAGAACAGCTGACGCAAATGAAATTCCGTTTCTTCACGAATATCAGTCATGAACTGCGTACTCCTCTGACACTCATCATCACTCCATTGAGCAGCCTGTTAACGGATATTCAGGACAGCAAATTGAAGCAACAATTATCTTCCATTTATCGCAACGCACAGGAATTACTTCAATTAGTAAACCAACTGCTCGACTTCCGGAAACTAGAAGTGCATGGTGAGAAACTACAGCTCATGAATGGAGAAATCTACGAATTTGTCTCATCAACTTGTGAAGTATTTGGAGCGTATGCCACCAATAAACAAATTGAATACTCTATCTTACTGCCACGACAAGGGGTACATATGTATTTTGACCGGGATAAGGTGCATCGTATCCTCTACAACTTACTGAATAATGCGTTTAAATTTACTCCGCCCGGCGGAAGCATTACAGTTTCTGCGGATACCATAACCCAAGATGGAACACAGTATATATGCATTCGAATTGAAGATACAGGAAAAGGAATAGAGTCTGAAGCTCTTTCTCATATTTTCGACCGTTATTATCAGATCGACGCAAGCGAAAACAGACAAGCCACAGCAGGAAGCGGTATCGGGTTGCACATCGTCAAAGAGTATGTCAGTCTGCATCACGGATTCATTGAAGTGGACAGCAAAAGATATAAGGGAAGTGAATTCCGCATTTATCTCCCAACCCATCTGACAGATGAACGTTTATCGCCAAGAGAAGAGAGCGAAAGCAAGGAAGCAGTATCATCAAATAATCGCAGGACAATTCTTCTGGTAGAAGACAACGAAGAATTCCGCCGATTCATGTACCAGCAACTATCACAGGAATATCAGGTGTGGGAAGCTTCCAATGGAGAAGAGGCAGAAACCATCGCCAACGAAAAAGAAGTGGATATAGTGGTAAGTGACGTCATGATGCCGGGAATAGACGGGTTCGAATTATGTCATCGTCTGAAACAGAATGTCAAAACCTCCCACCTCTTCATCATACTGCTCACTGCCCGTACCGGTGACGAGAGTATATTGGAAGGTTATAAATCAGGAGCTGACTGTTATCTGACCAAGCCTTTCAACATGGAAATTCTGGACAATCGCATTCATCATCTGCTTGCACTGCAACAGAAGCGTAAACAGATATTCCTGACAGAAATAGAAGTGAATACGGAAGACCTGACCACTTCAAAAGTGGATGAAGAGTTCTTGAAAAAAGCGGTGGCATTCGTCGAGAAGAATCTGGATAACAACGATTATAGCGTAGAACTCTTCAGCGACGACATGTGTATGAGCCGAATGAATCTTTACCGTAAGCTTCAATCCATTACCGGGCAAAAGCCGACAGAATTTATCCGAAGTATCCGGTTGAAGAAAGCAGCCCGGTTATTAACGGACACAGACCTGTCTATTGTTGAAATATCCGAAAAAGTAGGATTTGCCACCCCCAGTTATTTCAGCAAATGTTTTAAAGAAATGTTCGGAGTACTTCCTACTCAATATCATAAATAAGATATGTAAAGTCGACGAGTATAATTACATCAAACACCTGCTACAAATATGTCAGCATAGATTTTGATACATTTATTGCAGTAGTTTGTTACATTGTTGTTCTGCCGGATTGATGTTCTTCCCTACCTTTGTCCACATATCAAATGAATGACAAAAGCTATGGACAAACATTTCAGATTCTCAGCCATCTTATTGGCTATTTCTTTTTCCATGTTAAGTTTTACGACAAGCATTTCTGCT
Source organism: Bacteroides sp. HMSC067B03 (assembly GCF_001811315.1). Taxonomy (NCBI): domain Bacteria; kingdom Pseudomonadati; phylum Bacteroidota; class Bacteroidia; order Bacteroidales; family Bacteroidaceae; genus Bacteroides; species Bacteroides sp. HMSC067B03. The sequence goes on from NZ_KV804367.1 coordinate 12,438, forward strand.
TCGGAACGTAAGATAAACATGAACCAACATTGGAAATTCTATCACGGATGCATTGCAAATGCCGAACAACCTTCCTTCAACGACAGCGGATGGAGAGTGCTTGACATTCCCCATGACTGGAGTGTGGAACCTCTACCCGTACAAAGAGAAGGTATAACCATCGGTCCTTTTTCCCGCATGAGCATAGGCGGACCGGATACCGGACAGACCGTAGGCGGTGAAGGATGGTACAGAAAAGAACTGATCCTCCAACCGGGAGATACGGACAAAATCCTCTCCCTCTATTTTGAAGGTGCTTACAACCAGACGGAAGTATGGATAAACGGACAAAAGGCATGTTTCAATGCCTACGGATATATTCCTTTCAGAATCGACATTAATAAATACTGTAATGCCCCCGGCATTCCCAATACAATCGCCGTAAAAGTCATTAATGAAGGACTGAACAGCCGCTGGTATGCAGGTTCCGGGATTTACCGCCATGTATGGTTGATAAAAACAGATAAAGTCCACTTAGACGAATGGGATACTTTCGTAGACGCTTCTAAAGTAGAAGGCAGAAAAGCAACAGTCAATCTTCACACCATTCTGCATAACGCCCATAAAGAAGAAGTTGTCAGTCATCTGAACGTGCGGATTCTTTCCCCGCAGGGCGCTGAAGTTTACTCTGCAACCCAACAGGTGAATATAGCAGGAGAAGGAAATACTCCCCTCTCCCTCTCCTTTGAAATCAAGAAACCGGAGTTATGGTCCGTCGATTCACCTCATTTATATACGGCCCATATTTCCGTCCGGTCAGACAAAGAGGAATCGGATCAGATAACGGTCCCTTTCGGCATACGTACCATTGAGTTCAATGCAAAAGAAGGATTCCTGCTAAATGGAAAACCACTGAAACTAAGAGGCGGTTGCCTGCACCATGACAATGGTCTGTTGGGTGCAGTAGCTCTCGACAGAGCAGAAGAACGCAAAGTAGAACTGATGAAAGCGAACGGATTCAATGCGGTCAGATGTTCTCATAATCTGCCTTCAGAATACTTCCTGCAAGCATGTGACAAACTGGGATTACTTGTTATTGACGAAGTATTCGACCAATGGCAACAAGCCAAACGTCCGCAGGATTATCACCAGTATTTCGACGAATGGAGCGAACATGACATGACAACCATGCTCCGCAGAGACAGAAACCATCCATCCATTATCATGTGGAGCATCGGTAATGAAATAGCCGAACGTGCAGACGAACCGACTGGAGAAGTGATTGCAAAGAAACTCATCGCAACCATTGAAAAATATGACACTACCCGCCCCTCTACCGCCGCAGTCAACGCATTTTGGGACAGAAGACATTTCAGCTGGGAAAAAGACTCGGAAAGAGCATTCCGCAATCTCGACGTTTCCGGCTACAACTATCAATGGAAAGAATACGAGAACGATCACGCACGTTTTCCCGAACGAGTGATGTACGGCAGCGAATCTGTTCCCAAGGAAGCGGCACAAAACTGGAATCTGATTGACAAGAACCCCTATCTGATTGGAGACTTTGTGTGGACAGCCATCGATTATCTGGGTGAAGCCGGTTTGGCACATACTCTTGAACTCGCTCCCGGAGAACACAGTCCTCAATTCATGGGATGGCCCTGGTACAATGCCTGGTGCGGTGATATCGATCTCTGCGGAGATAAGAAACCACAATCTTACTATCGGGACATACTTTGGAACAGACGAGATATTTCATTGGCTGTTCAACCGCCTGTAGCCAATGGAAAAAGAGAAGATATCAACTATTGGGGATGGAAAAACGAACTGTTAAGCTGGAACTGGAAAGGCATGGAAGGCAAAACGATGACCGTACATGTTTATAGCCGTTCTCCCAAAGTACGACTGTATCTGAACAATCGCCTGATAGGTGAAAAGGAAACAACACCCGATACTTATACCGCTTCTTTTGAAGTTCCCTACGAACCGGGAGAATTAAAAGCCTGCAACGTGAAAGGAAAGAAAGAAACCGCTTCAGCAGCACTCAACACTGCCGGAAATCCGGCAAGTATCCGTCTGACTGCTGACCGATCTAAGATAAAAGCCGATAAAAATGATCTGGCATACGTAAAAATTGAAGTCTTGGATAAAGACGGAAGAGTCATTCCCGACTGTGAGATTCCTTTGGAGATCAAATCCGGCGGAAAAGGTTCGGTCATCGCTTCCGGAAACGGAAGTGCCGATGATATGAGAAGTTTCCGTTCCCTGACTCCCAAAACATTCCGTGGAAAAGCAATAGTTATCGTGCAACCCGATACACAAGAAGGAAACATTCATCTCACTGTCTCCGCAAAAGGATTGCCGGAGGCAAATATTTCCATAGAAACCTATGAATAATAACCAATAATGAATATATAGAAATATGAGGAACATCATTAGAAAAACAATCTTAATGAGTGGGATAGCATTGACACTCTCCATAAGCAATATATATGCACAATCCTACGAATGGATCAGCAGTACGGAAGGAAACACCTGGCAACAAGCCAAAATCAAACTACAGACGAAAGCCGCACAGGCTCCTGTGCTTGATATAGACGGTTCGGAAGACGGCACTACCTTCAAAGCTTGGGGAACATGCTTCAATGAGCTGGGATGGGACGCGCTTAACATGCTCCCAAGAACACAACAGGAAACAATTCTCCGGCAACTCTTTTCTCCCGAAGGAGACTTGAAATTCAATATGGGACGTTTTTCCATGAATGCCAATGACTACGCCCGTGACTGGTACAGTTGCGACGAAGTATCCGGTGACTTCCAGTTAAAGCATTTCAATATCAACCGGGATAAAACGACATTGATTCCTTTCATCAAAGCGGCACAACAGTATAATCCGAATATGACTTTCTGGACATCCCCCTGGTCACCTCCTTCCTGGATGAAGATTAACCATTATTATTCAGTACGTAGTGACCGTAATCAGAATCAGATGTCTCCGCTATCAGACGTAGCTCTGTTTGAAAATAACACCGAAAAGAGAGATGGAGTATTCCCACACCAATTGGCAGTGAACGATTACTTTATACAGGACCCGCGCTATCTGCAAACATACGCCAACTATTTCTGCAAATTCATTGACGCGTACAAAGAACAAGGCATTCCCGTTTCTATGGTCATGTTCCAGAACGAATCATGGAGTTACACAAACTATCCGGGCTGTGCCTGGACGCCGGAAGGTATTATCTGTTTCAATGTTGAGTATCTCGCTCCCACTTTAAAGAAGCGTCATCCGGAAGTTAAGGTGTATTTAGGCACCATCAATACCAACCGCTATGACATCATTGATCAGGTATTATCCGATCCGCGAATGCCGGAGACAATACAAGGAGTCGGCTTCCAGTGGGAAGGCGGGCAGATCCTGCCTCGTCTTCGTGCCAAATATCCGCAATACAAATATGTACAGACAGAAAGTGAGTGCGGCTGGGGCTCTTTTGACTGGAAAGCAGCCGAACATACCTTCGGTCTGATGAATCATTATCTGGGTAATGGTTGTGAAGAGTATACTTTCTGGAATGCGATTCTGTATGATGGAGGTTTCAGCGGTTGGGGCTGGAAACAAAATGCGCTGATTCATGTCGATTCAAAAGCCGGAACAGCCACATATACCCCTGAATATTATGCAGTAAAACATTATAGTCACTACATAACTCCAGGATCAAAGATACTGTCTTATAAAGCAGGCAAAGATGACAAGACACCGGTAATGATAGTTATGACTCCGCAAAAGAAGCAAGTAGTAATAGCCGGAAACTTCAATGGAGAAGCTAAGGAAGTGACTGTAAAATTAGGAAATCGCTATTTATGTGTTACCCTGCAGGCTCACTCACTGAATACATTCGTTGAAAAGTAAAAATCAAAAGGACGTTCCCGAGGGAAAAAGGGGAAATGTGGGAAACAGGAACGTCCTTGAATACATAATAATACAAAAACAGGGACTTTCACAAGGGCACATTTTTGTTTCTCACGTTATAAACATCTCCTTTTCATAAAGAAGTAGTGCATTAATCCGGGAGACATCATGAGAAGGATTATTATGATTGGATTCTTGTTTATTCAGCAATCTCTGTATTGACAAATATTCATCGCATTATAGTGATGACCGGTAAGCTGTCCGGATATAGGAGCCAATCACATTATCGTTATTAATCTCAATATATTTTTTCAGTAATTCCGTAAAACCGACTTTGATCTGCTCTACCGGCTTATCTGTACAAGTAGCAGAATATTCATCAACAGCCAGAAGAAAATCCTGCATCCGTTCATTCAGCAATGTGCCTTTTGTACAAACCACCTCAGAAATGCTAGCTTTGATAGTACCATTTTCAATCACTACAGGCAAACGGTATTCCAGTCCTGTCTTGCTAGCATGAATGGATAAAATTTTAATTACCGGTCTTTCTACATTGGTCGTGTCTGCAAAAGCAAACTTTCCATTTACAATTCTTGCACTGTCTATCAAACTGTTGGTTGAGGCATCTTTCATATAGACCATTTTCCCTTCAAATTCAGCCAGAGGTGCACTGCCTTCAATCTTATAACCTTTCATTTGAGAGCAAGCTCCCATCACCAATACCCCAATGAAAAAGGGTAATAGCTCCACATATCTTTTCATTGAACTCTTATTTCTTCTTGAAAGAAAGAAAAGCCGCCCGCCAATAGTCAGCAGAGCGGCTTTCACTTTTCATTTATACATTTGTATAATCATTTATCTTCAGAATCTGAATCCAAGCTTCACCATCGGCATTTCGAATATCTTGATGTTATGGTGACCAGCATTGTACTTATCAAACCCTTTCGGACAAATCTGTATCAGATCATAGCGGTAAGCCAGAGGTTGCATCTCGAAACCGAAAATAAATCCTTTGGCAATGCTATATTCGACACCTGCTACGGCAGCTACTTTGAAACCGTACATCTGCCCGGCTTTGCTTCCTGAGGTGTAAACCTGCGAAGGAAGTTCTTCCGAGTCGTCACTGTCCTTATAGGTATCTCCGGTATATGGTTCAGTTGTTTCAATGCGTGCCATCTGGAAGCCAAGCGCGCCTCCCAGGTATGGATGAATACGTTCGTTGCGAGTCTTGAAATAATAGTTAGAGCCGACAGACATATACCAGTTATTGGTCATCTGCGCATTGATATAGCTTTGCGCAGGGATAATCATATCGGGTACACTGTTATCTCCTTCTACATAGTCTTTTTTGGGAGTCAGGCTGATATTCATGCTGAACTGAAAATTAAGATCCCAGTTGTCAGACAGAAAATATTTTCCTTCGATTCCGGCTATATTGACCAGACTATTATTGTTCAGACTACCGATGTTCAGATAGCGGTTCAGATTGCCGGAGTTATCCGTTCCTCCATTGGGAAGTCCGACTACTCCTTCGGTATTAGTAAACTTGGGCAGCAGGTAAGAAGTGTTCTCATTAAAGAACTTCCCGCTACCAAGTAAAACCGAAACCTGCCACTGTCCTTTCTTCGGGGCAAACGACGCATCATCACTGCTGCTGTAACGCTGCGCCAATGAAGGCGCAGCTGTTATACAGGTCAGCAAAAGTAATGTGCATAGTTTCTTTATCATCTTGTTACTTTTACGTGATTAAGAAATTACTTACTCAAGGTTTCCAATACAGCCTTAACTTGTGCAAGAGCAGTATCATAGATTGCTTTCGCTACATCATAAGCTTCTTGAGCTGTTTCCAAAGCAAGTTTCTTCTGTTCTATTACATAAGCTTCCTTATATTCACCCTTGTTGAACAGTTCAATGCTCTTTTCTGCTGCAGTAACCTTCTGTTTAGCTTCTTCAACTGATTTTTCCTGAGTAGCAACTTCATTCTTCCAATAATTCAGAACAGATTCTACAGTTACCACAGTACCAGTGACTACACCACCGTTGATACCATCAATCTGATCTTGAACAACACTAATCAAGCCATCGTAATCTTGGATCAATTCAGCAAACTTCTTACTATTAGCCTCAGCTTCAGCAGTCAATGCATCTTGTTCCTCTTGTGCTTTCTTCACCTCTTCTTTAGCAGTCTTCAGAGCAATACGAGTCTCGTCAGCTTTTGCAATAAACGGATCCATTAAAGCTGTATTCGTATTTATTTCTGCATTCAGATCGGCAAGTACACCTTCCATTTGAGCCTTCAATGGTTTAATCAAGTCGGCAGCAGCAATCATATCTTTGCAAGTCTGTACATCGTCATTAGCAGCCATCATAGCTCCCAAAGTACCAAAGTCAGTCAAAACAGCACTATTATTCTGCTTAATATAAGCGCGGACCATTGCTTCTGTTACTTCAACAAGTCTGTCTTCGCCAGGAATCACAGTACCAAAAGTAGCATCAGAGGTATACTCTAAAGCATCTTCAGCTGTATTGCGATCTAACTTAGTTGCACTTAATTTAGTAAACTCATCTGCAGAAATATCAGAGCGTAATGCCTGCATGTGGCCAGTTTTCTTACCATCTTTTTCCTCTTCTTTATAGAAAGCATCTTTGCCTGTCATATCTTCAACACTAACTGTATTAGCCAGTATCTGACCGTAAGGATTAGCAGCAAGAGCAGAATAAGTACTAATTGCAGGAGCCACCTTAGCAACAGCAGTAGCAGCCTTTCCAGCAGCTTTAACCAATGCAGCTTTAGCCTTTTCTACTTTCTTATCTTTATCATCAGCAAGAGCTTGATTTCCTGCAGCTTCACCTTTGGCAGCCAAATCAGCAACAGTCTGATCAAGTTTCAGCCATTCAGCCAAAGTAGCATTAGCATCAGCCTTTGCTTTAGCTTGTTTCACTGTATCGTCCAATATAGCTTCCAGTTTGCTGGTAGTTTGTTCAGCAGGAGTCAATGCCTCCCATGCAGCCTTACTAGTAGGAGACAATGCGGTAATCATATTGTCACGGTATGTTTTCTCCAATACCGAAGCTTTTTCTTTTTCTACAGCAGCATCATAAGCAGCTTGATATACGGCATCCCATGCACTATTATAAGCTTTCACTGCAGATTCTACTGCGGCATAAGAAGAATTATAAGCATCTGTCACCTCTTTCAAATCAGTAGTTGGTACTGTAGTTGCTGTACCTTTTACCGCTTTTGCAGAAATTTCCCAGTTAGCTTTATCTTTTTCAAATTTTTCTTTAGCATCTTTGGCTGCCTTTTCTTTTTCTGCCAAAGTCAACTTATTCCATTCAACTCCATTTTCGTCTACAGAATATTTACCTAAAGCATCAATCCAGGCATTCACTTTCATCAGAGTAAGAGATGCCTTACTAGTTCTGGCTGTTACATCTTCTATCTTCAAATCGGCATTGTACTCAGTTTGCGTATACTGAACAGCCAGATAATCAAACACACCTGTACTAACAGTATATCCATCTAAAGATGTAAAATCATTGCTACTACTAAATAATGTCCTCAATCCTTCATTAATAGGTTCAGATTTATAAGCTGCAATATCAAGCTGAGTATTAACCTGTGTTGTAGAGTCTGCTACAGCTTTATCATATGCCTCTTTAGCAGCTTTACGCGCTTTTATCTTTTCGGCTACTTTTTGTTCTGCAGCTTTATAATCTGCGGAAGTCTTAATAGTAGCGATCTCAACATCAGCTTTGCTCTTTTCACTTTCATATTCAGATTTCTTCTTCTTCAGATCCAGAATCTTATCATCCCATGCAGCTGCATCAAAGTCTTCTGCCAAAGCTAACATATTATTTTTCTCATCCAATAAAATTTCTGCTTTTTCAACTGCAATCTGTGCCAACTTCAATTCAGCCTGCAAGCTAGCTAATGTCGGAAGATCAGGATTAACCAATGCATCATAATAATTATCCTGAGCTGTCTTTAAAGCATCGTAATATTGGTTCAGGCTAGCAGAAGCAACATAAAGTCTTTGCTGTGCTTTATCAATAATAGCTTTTTCTCCATCAGAAAGCAGAAGTTTTCCTGCTTCAATCAGTTTCATTGCATTATCATAAGCTTCTTGTGCCTGTGCAGTCTGAGTCTGATAGTTCAACATAGCTGCTTTGAAGATTTCAGCTTCTTCAGCCATTTTATTTTCCCAGTAAGCTTTGTCTCTGTTAGCTTCAGCAATCTTAGCTTCCGCCTCAGCTTTTGCTTGTTCGGTAGCAGCTTGTGCGCGTTCTACTTCCAGTTCTTTCAGTTTCACGTCTAAAGCATGCATCTGAACATCGTACTCTTTGTACTGATTATCCAATTCTTTAGATTTGTTTACCAGTTCCTGATAAGCCACCTGTGCTTTTTGCCATTCCACTTCCACCAGCTTTACCGCAGCCTGTGCCTTAATCAGTTCTGATTTTGCTCCCCGCAGATCAACGATACCTTCCGGTTCATCGGTATCAATACATCCCGTGAATGTAGCTGTCGTACCCGCCATTAGCAAGGTTGCGACCAAATACGTCCATTTTCTCATAAAAGTAAATTAAATGTTATACAATTAATAAATAAAAAATTTGTTTGCTGTCATTTCATAATCCATCTCATCTTGGTGGTCTGTCTTTCTGTTACTTCTTAGGTAACGGGAAAGCATGTATTTCCACCCCGACAGAGGTGTCTGCGGGCTACAT